>JANMGN010000193.1:0-10013 GCA_031374645.1 Chitinophagales bacterium
GGCTATTTTATGTAACTCTGCTTCTTGTATATTAGTATTCAAAACGAGTTTTTTGGCATAGATAACTGAGCCATTATAGTTCAATAGTGTAATAAAAGGTATTCTTAAATTTGTATTTGAGTTTCTGTAATAGCCTACTGCAAAAATTTTATTATCCGTTAAGCCATCTTTATCTGTAATCGCAATTACATCTTGGAAGCCTCCGATACCACCCGCAGGCGTTGGAGGAGGATTGGGATTATTAAAATGAGGCAGTGTTTCCCATACGATTCGCCCAGAATTTGCAGGATTAATCTTAAAAATTGCAGGATAGCGTATGCCTGTTTTTTCCTCATCACTAAAACCTGCAACTATAAAGTTGCCGTCAGGTAATGCAAACGGTTTTGTTGCCCAGTTGTCATCCTTGGCAAAACCTGACACAGTTCCTGGCGATGTAAAATCCCATTCTACATTTGGCGAAGCTTTTGTTTGTGCCATTGTAGTCAAAGGGAGCAATAAAATGAAAGAATAAAAATAAAATAAGGCGAAATTTGGTATTTTTCTACCAAATAAAATTCCGTTGTGTGTGTGTGTGTAAAATAATATTTTTTGCACATCACTCGAACAAGATGAACAAAATGGAGTGTTTTTTAATAAATTCATGACAGCTTTTGTTTAAAAAAATTTAGAGAATACTGTTTTTTTTTAACCGTTATGCGCATAACTCTACAAATATAAGATTTTATTAATGCTTTGTCAATAGACTGTTAAAACTTTAACTAAATTTAGATAAATTCTGTCTAACAACAATTTATTTTATTTTGTAAAAGCTTAGCCAATAGCTCTTTGTTTAGCAAAAACGATTTTTTTCATAAAAAACTGCTTTGGTTTACATCAGTTTTGTTGTGAGCAGGAGCTCCCAACGTACATGGCTAAGCTTTTACTTTATTTTTATCATTTTTTACTACTTTTATAATTAGCATTATTATTTTTATTTCCGCTTCACAGCAACCGTCATATCGGGGTCGTAATCGCCTTGAATAACGGGCGTTTGCCTTCTATCGGTATAGGATTCTACATTTTGTCCTACGAAATCAAATAATTCTTGTACAGAAATCACATTATTTTCGTTGGTATCGGCTTCTCCTTTTAGTCCTCTGATGAGAAAATGACTGAAAACGCCTTGTCGTAAACCACTTGATTCCAGCGAAGATTCTTCGCTTTTAGACGACATAATAAGCGCAGTTCCTGATTTTGAGTTCGCCAAAGTTTCATAATAAGTTGCCAACGTATTTTCGGTACTTGCACCTTTCATCGCCAAAAGACTTCCTGAGTGACAAGCGTCAGCAATACACAACTTGTATTTTGCTGGGCTTTGCTTAAAAATCTGGCTTACTTCTTCGTGTTCTAATTTATTTTCGTAGCCATCGTAGTCTATTGGTAAAAAAGAACCTTTTAGTCCGTGACCTGAAAAGTACAATACGACCAAATCTTTTGGACCAGCTTTGGCAAAAAGTTTTTTCATCGTTTTAATAATATTATCATGTGTCGCTTCTTCATCAATCAAAATATTAATGTGATCGTCAGCCAATGCGCCACCTTCGGGGCTTTTCAAAAAAGCAAACATTCTGTACGCATCATCGTCCGTATAGCGCAAAACAGGCATGTGCGTATAAGACGAAACACCGACCACTAATGCAAAAACATTTAACTTTTCGGAGCTTGTATTTTCTTTTACAACTTGCTGATTATCATATTTTTGTGTATTTTTTTGAACCACAATTTCTTCTTTTATGTCTTTTTCTATTGCTTCTTTTCCTGTGTATTCGCCATCTTTCCAAAAGCCTTTTACGCTCGTTCCGTCCGTCATAAAAAGCGTTCCTTTTCCGTTGAAACTGCCATTTTCCCAAGCACCTACGAAGCGTTCGCCGTTGGCATACAGCACAGAACCCTGTCCGTGAGGCAATTTATTTTTAAATTGTCCAGTGTATTTTGCATCACCATTCGTATAAATATAAACGCCTTTTCCGTTCGCACAATCGCCTTCTACACAGCCAATTCTTCCAGATTCTATGATTTTACTGCCAATATATTCTCCATCATTCCACTCGCCAGTGGTTTGAGTAGCGTCAGCATGAAAAATTGTACCTTTCCCGTGTGCTACATTTACCTTAAAACTACCTACGTATTTATCGCCGTTGGCATAGTAAAACGTACCGTAACCGTGAATTTTTCCAGCCGAAAATTGACCATCGTATTTGCTACCGTCAGGAAAAGCATACGAACCTTGACCGTTTTCGCAGTCGCCATCTATACAGCCCGATTGTACGGTCGTTCCATCGCCGTCTTGCTTGCCTTTTGCTACAAAAGTTGCTCCATTTGCCTTGATTTCTTGTCCATTCATTAGCATACCTTTTTTCCAAGTACCTGTCAGTTTCGAGCCATCTTTGAGTGTTTTTATGCCTTTGCCTTCTGGGTAGCGGCTCGCCCATTGCCCTTCGTAGCGGCTGCCGTCAGAATAGACACAAGAGCCTGTTCCATGGATTTCTCCTTTGCGAAACTCGCCTGTATATTTTGCTCCGCTTGGGTATTTAAAAACACCTTTTCCGTCTTTGCAATTTCCGCTAAGACACTGAGCATCAGCATTTTGTATTAAAAAAACAAAAGAAATAAAAATTAATATTTTTCTCATAAAAGTAATTTTCTATACTGAGTAGTTCGGCTAAAATAACCGATATTTTTTAAGGGAAGTCAGTGTGAAAATAGTACAAGTAACTTCCTTTTAGTCAGCTACTTGTACTATTTTCACACCGACAAAAAATATTGATTATTTCTATACGCCTACTTATGACTTGATTTTTAAATAAATAAAATAAGCAATTAAAATAAAATATTCTAAGCCAATGAGGTAAAATTTTTCTTGATAAAAGCCGTTTTGGTAATGACTGTAACTCAAAAAAACCAATCCTGACCAAAGTATTCCAATCCGTTTGTTTGCTAAAATGGACAACAAAACGAGCGTCGTCAGATACCAAGGATGTACAATACTTTGACACAACAAATATACGAAAAATGTCCAAAATAGTTTATCGAAAATCGTAATATGTCGAAAACTTTGTAGCAAAATATTTAAAATAACGAGCAAAGAAAGTGTTCCAGAAACGTATTTGATAGGATTGTAACCTATAAAATAAGTGCTAACAACTTTCCCAACATAGTATAAACTTGCGTTGAACTCAAATTTTTGGTAATACAGATTTAGGCTACTTCCGAAATTGCTCAAAAAATTTTTATCTATAAACGGAGAAAAAAACAATGCAACAAAAAATAAAGTAATTATACTTGAAAGAAATGCCCATTTGATTTTTTTTTCTTTTATAAAACTAAAAAATAGTAAGGGTAAAAACATCAACGTAAGCATTTTGGAACAAATAGAAAAAGCGTAAAACAAAGAAGATAATACGTTTTTGTTCAGCTCCATGAAGCTGAAAATACAAACCAAAAAGAAAAAAATCATTGCGCCTTCAAAATGCAGATTACCGCAAATTTCGATGATGCACAGCGGATTTAGAGCATATAACAATGCTGCATTTTTTGAAAAAAAATCATAACGTTTTGCATTTTTATAAAGCAAAAAAATAGTCCCGATTTCGCAAAAAAACAAAAACAATTTCATCAAAACAGCTGCTCCATAAATGCTTTTGGGAGAAAGCCAATACGCTGCAGAAAACACCACTTGGCAAACAGGCGGATAAATAGAATAATAGTTAGGAGAGTTTAATTTTTTGAAAATATCGACATCAAAATCACTTGTAAACACTTGGTTATCAATAAAATAGGAAGGCAAGTAAGCAAAAGGATTATAACCTTCGCAAATTAATTTTCCGTCCCAAAAAAAGCGATAAATGTCATCTGAAAGTCTTGGAAAAGCGAAACACAACAGCAAACGCAAACCCAAACCAACGGCAATAAGCACTTTTATTTCTTTGTCAGAAAAAGTATTTTTTAAGTAAAAAAAATAAGCTAAAAAAGCAATAGTATAACTCGTTATTAGCACTACGAGATTGGTTCTTTCAACAAAAAAACCAATATAACTGATAGCTAAAATAAACGCTAAAAGTGTGACTATTTTAAAAAAAAGATAATTTTGCATTTATAAAAATTTACTAATTACTAACGCTGACAGGATTTTAAAATCCCTGCCAACGTTTGGATTTTTCTCGTCAGTAGGTAATAAATAAAAAAAATTCGCTATATTTCTAACGAAATATAGCGAATTTTTATTCGTAAAAATTATTGGTGTTATCTTCTTCCACCACGATTATCATTGTTTCTATCATTACGGTTATCGTTATTTCTTAGATTTGAGCCACCACGAGAACCTCCTCCTCCGCTGTTACGATTGTCATTGTTTCTATCGTTACGGTTATCGTTACTTCTCATATTTGAGCCACCACGAAGACCACCACCGCCACTACGATTATCGTTGTTTCTATCGTTACTTCTCATATTTGAGCCACCACGAGTATTACTTCCGCCACGATTATCGTTGGTTCTTCCGTTGTTGTCGTCACTTCTACGACGCT
Organism: Chitinophagales bacterium; assembly: GCA_031374645.1. GTDB lineage: Bacteria > Bacteroidota > Bacteroidia > Chitinophagales > Saprospiraceae > CANHEE01. The sequence goes on from JANMGN010000193.1 coordinate 4,566, forward strand.
TATTCGCTGCCGCCAAACGATCGATTCTTTGACCTTCGTCTAGTTCAAGTGTTCCGTTTGACAAAGTATCCAAATCTGATTTTATGACTTCGTCGCTTACGTAGTTGTCTTTGTTCCACGTACGATAAGCCAATTTCATATACGCACCAATCGTACCGACCATGCCTTCTTTGACATGACCATCTTCCATTCCTTGCGCTTTTTTAATCAATTTATGTACATTATTTCCGTAGTGACGAAATCTTGCACCCGAAGCTGGGTAACCCAAAGGCTCAGGTTTTTTGATATTATCCTCAGGAACTGGATGAATACCACTTGGAGGCAAAACGCCGCCCATATTATATCCACCAATATGAAAAACGTGTTTCCATAGTTTTTCTTTATAATCGTCCACATTTTTACTTTGCGGATTCATCTGATACATCAAACTCACTATCGCCTCTACCATCAACTGGCGTTTGGTCATATCTTTTTCGTCTTTTGCGAAAACAATCATGGCTTGTATATTACGTCCGTACTCAGGAAAAAGCAAATCGCTTTTTTCTGTATTGTACTCCATGCCGTGATTTTCAAAATTCTGTCTTGCCATTAATTTTTTACTTAAATATTTTTTCTTAAAACACAAACATACGACGTTTTTTGTAACATCATATATTTTATTTTATTTTTTATATAAAAAAGACTGATTATCAGACTTTTAAATTTTCTATCTACTACTCTACCGTTACAGATTTTGCCAAATTCCTTGGTTGATCTACATCACAGCCACGCATTACGGCGATATGATATGATAATAATTGCAAAGGAATTACAGATAAAAGTGGTGTTAAAACTTCTTCCGTATCTGGAATTTCGATGGTATAATCTGCAATTTGATGGATAATTTCGTCGCCTTCTGTTACAATTGCAATTACAATACCTTTACGTGCTTTTACTTCTTGAACGTTGCTCACAATTTTTTCGTAAGCACTTTTGTTCGTAGTAATCACAATTACAGGCATATTTTCATCTATTAAAGCGATTGGTCCATGTTTCATTTCAGCAGCAGGATAACCTTCTGCGTGTATGTAAGAAATCTCTTTCAACTTTAATGCACCTTCGAGTGCCACAGGAAAATTATAGCCACGACCTAAATATAGTGCATTAGGAGAATTTTGTATTTCGCTTGCGATATACTTGACTTTTGCGTCTATTTTATCTAAAACTTCTTGTACTTTTGCTGGCAAAGCCTCCATTTCGTGCAAAATACGATGATAATCAGATTTATTGATAGTACCACGTTTGTACGCCAAACTCAATGCCATCATCGTCAAAAGTGTTACTTGACCTGTAAATGCCTTGGTAGAAGCTACGCCAATTTCTGGACCCGCATGTATGTAAGAACCCGCATCTGTCAAACGAGCGATAGACGAACCTACCACATTTACTACTCCATAAATAAGTGCGCCTTTTTCTTTTGCCAATTCTAATGCTGCCAATGTATCAGCTGTTTCGCCTGATTGCGACATCGCAATAACGACGTCTTTTGAGCCTAAAACTGGGTTTCTGTAACGGAACTCTGACGCATATTCAACTTCAACAGGGATACGTGCCAATTCTTCAAATAAATATTCCGCAACCAAAGCGGAGTGCCAAGAAGTACCACAAGCTACCATAATAATACGGTCTGCGTTTGCCATACGATTGGTATGTTCCTCTACGCCGCCCAAACGAATCCAACCTTCGGCTGCATTCATACGTCCACGCATACAATCTGCAATACGTGTCGGTTGTTCGTAGATTTCTTTGAGCATATAATGGTCAAATCCACCTTTTTCCAAAGCCTCTATCTCTAATTCGACCTCTTGTATAAATGGTGTAAGTTCTTTATTTTGTACAGTTCTTATCTGTACATCTCCATCGCTTGTGATGCAAACGATTTCTTCGTCATTGAGATAAACCACTTTTTTGGTGTATTCTACAATCGGAGAAGCATCTGATGCCATAAAAAATTCATCTTCGCCAATACCAACTACCAAAGGGCTTCCTTTGCGTGCGCCTACGATTTTGTTCGGGTCGTTTTTGTCCATCACAACAATAGCATACGCTCCTACTACTTGCGTAAGTGCCTGACGCACAGCCTCTTCGAGTGGCAAATAATATTTATTTTGTAATTCTTCTATGAAATGAACCAATACTTCGGTGTCCGTTTGGCTTTTGAAAGTATGACCATTTGCCGAAAGTATTTTCTTTATAGAATCGTAATTTTCAATAATTCCGTTGTGTACAAGTGTCAAACGACCATTGCCTGAGCTATGCGGATGGGCGTTTAAATCATCGGGACGACCATGTGTTGCCCAACGAGTGTGACCAATTCCTACTGTTCCTGTGCGGTCTTTGTCTGCCGCAAAATCTATTAATTCTTGTACTTTTCCTTTCTTTTTGTACACATGGATGTTGTCATTCATAAGAGCTACACCCGAACTATCGTAGCCACGATATTCTAAACGTTGCAATCCTTTTATTAAAATTGGGTAGGCTTCTTGTTTGCCAATGTATGCTACAATTCCGCACATAGTGTAATGTTTTTATTGAATAGTATTTGGTTAATTAATTGGGTTTTGGGTTATTCTAAAAATAAAATGTAGTATTTAGGTTTTGTCGTAACTTAAAATAAATAAATTATTTACCTCCGTATTTTATTTTACCTTAGTATAGTATAATTTTAGTTTTGGTGGAAACTGCTTACTTTTTGCACCATTTAAAATAGTACGTTCTGCTTTTTCTGATTTAAAATTGTTTGCAATGTAGAATGTTTTATTTAGAGTATTATCGTCAATCAACTTTTGAGTGATGTAAGATACATTAAAAGTATATTTGTACAATGAAACGCCACCTACGGTTACCAATACTGGTTTTCCGCCAAATGCAGCGTAATTATTAGTAGAACCAAAAGCTACATCTGCCAAAAGCTCGCTTTTACCATTGTTAGCACTTACTAAAATTAGTTGTGATGCAGGTTTGAATGTAGTGGTTGAAGACGGCTTAGTATAAAATTCTAATTCCGCTTTATTTACAATAATGCCATTATTTTTCAAATTGGTCAAACTTGGCAAAGTCACCTTTGCATTAGGTCCAGACATTCCTTGTACATATATTGTAGTATCGGCTGTTGCTTTTGCAAAAGCATTTAGAAGTGTCGGACTATACTCATGCTTAAAATTAGATACTTTTACAGCCGCAGGGTCAGCAAACATCTGATAACGTCTTTGTCTGCCAGTAGCATCTTTATAGTAAATCGTAACATTCGTTTGACTATTGTAAGTTACACTATTTACAGTACCTGCTGTCAAAAGATAATTGACCATTCCAGCATTTTTGCTCGTTGGTTTCAAGTAAAAACCTTTTAATTTTTTTCTAAATTCAACATCAGTATTCAAAGACAAAGTATCATAGCTTAAGACTTCTGTACCAAAATTATTATCCAAGCGGATACGTACGTGTGGGTCTAATTTGATGGTAACCAAAGAGTCTATTTTTTTATTTTCTAACCAAACCGTAGAATTGATAGTTACACAATCATTGCAAACTTCACTTGTACCAGTTCCTGTTTTGTATTTCGTACGAGCAACAAAATTATTACGAACGCCCAAAGGTGTGGCATCTGTACTAAATTTTTGAGAAGAAAAAACTTTTGCTGCCTTTATAAGTGCCGCCGTTGGCGAAATAACTTCGTTTACTCGATAAACTTCCATGCTACGTGGCGTAGAAATATCGCCATAAGCGGTAGAATCATATTGCAAAGACATTACGACAGAGTCCACTTTTGCGCCTACCAAATCTTTGGGCGAAATTAAATTTCCATTTCTCAAAAACTCCATGTAAACACCAGCCGCTGCTGACCCAAAAACTGGATCTTCCATGATGCCAATAGGGTAAGAAGAAAAAAAGTTATCTGAAAGAGGAACTGCTACGCTATCTTCACGGACAGTAGCTGTTTCAATTTTGAAAGTATCTACATAGGCTACGCTGAGTTGGTCTTGGTCAAGTAAATCTGCTCCTATGGAAGAAGCGTCGTTGCAGCTTGTTTGTAAAACAGTAAAAGCAATTGCTACACATACGAGGCAGCTAAAAAATGATTTTGTCATAGTGTTTGTCTAAATGAAGAACCCATCTAAATCTTTCCCTTTGGGAAAGATTTTAATATGCTGAAAATGAACGATTTATCCAAAATAAAGGTAGCAATTATTCACGCTTAACTTCTTATTTATGGTTTTAGGGTTGCTCAAAGCCCTCTTAGTTTTTATTATAGCACAAAGATAAAAAATGTAAACAGATTTTAACCTCAATTATTGCTAAAAATAAACGTTTTTCCTTGCAAGCGAAACTTAACAAGGAAAAACGTTTTGAGCTATCCTAACAAAGAGGTGGCTTGACTAAAAAAGGTTGGTAGAACACCACTGAATTTATGCTTCTTCCGCACTTCCCATTAATTTTTTGTAAAACTCAATATACGCTGGCAGGTAAGTATCTTTGTCTTGTGATTCCAAAACAGGTTTTTCCAAGCTATCTATCAGTTCAGTAACGGCTTCGCTGTATGTTTCGCTGCCTTTTATAACGGCATCTGCATAGTGAAACGCGCCTTTCTTTTCGTTGAGTTGGTCGCCATCTATAAATGGTGCTAAAAGTTCTTGATTCATACCATTGATACTCGCTTTTTGAGCAAAATTTTCAGGTAATGCGCCCAAAACATTTTCGTCATAAACAGAGTAAATAATCGTAGAATGATTAAAAATTGGCTCGTGATTGTAGGCTTCTTTTACAAAAACAGGTACTAAACTCGTCAGCCAACCATGACAGTGAATAATGTCTGGTGCCCAACCGAATTTTTTGACCGTTTCTAATACCGCTTTACTAAAAAATATCATGCGCTCATGATTATCTTCAAAACCGTTGCCATCTTCATCAAAGTGCATGAATTTTCGTTTGAAATAATCTTCATTTTCTAAAAAATAAACTTGCATACGAGAATTAGGCATAGAAGCAACTTTGATAACCAAAGGATAATCATCGTCATCGATGATAATATTCATACCCGAAAGGCGTACGACTTCGTGCAGACGATGACGACGTTCATTGATAGTACCATATTTAGGCATCAAAACACGTAACTCAAAACCACCTTTGTCTTGTGCGAATTGTGGCAATTTGGCAATCAGATTTGCAATAAATGTATCTTCGGTATATGGGTCTAACTCCTGAGCAATAATCAATAATCTCTTTTTTGTCATTCCAATTTTATTTTTTAAAAAAGTTTTGCAAAGGTACAAAAAATTTACGTACTTTTTCTATTTTTCCAAGTGTTTGGGTGTTTTTTTTAAGAAAAAACGAAAAAAAATGTATAGAAGACGCTTTTTTGACGATAAATTTACCTCCGACTGTTATTTATTCAAAAATATCATTTTTTTA
>JANMGN010000205.1:0-10225 GCA_031374645.1 Chitinophagales bacterium
ATAATTCCAAACGAAATCTCCTAAACTTGCTGGTATATAAAAACCTGCATCAAAATCTGGATAGTTTTGACCTGAAACTAAAACTTGATTAACTGTTTTACCTGTTGCATCTGGGTCAGAGTCTTTTGTATCATCTCCACCAAGATTTGAGTATGTAGGTTGGAATGTGTTTGGTGTAGTAAATTTAACAGCGTAAGTACCTGGTTTTAAATTTGTAAATGAATATTTACCGTTAGCATCTGTTGTAGTGGTAGCTGTTACAGGATTACCTGCTCCATCTGATCCCATCAACATTACTGTTACGTTTGCGATACCTGGCTCGCCTGTATCTTGAATACCATTACCATTTTTATCGTCCCACACAAAGTCGCCTAATGATGCTGGTATATATAAACCGCCATCAAGGTCAGGGTAATTTTGCCCATTTGTCAAAGTTACTGTATTTGACATACCCGTTGCTGGGTCTATATCAGAATCAGTAGCTTCGTTTGCACCTTGGTTTGGTGCAGTGATTTCTTTACCCGCAGGTTTTGTAATTGTAATTTTATAAGTACCTGGCACAAGTCCGTCTATCATGTACATACCACCGTTAGATGTTACTTGTGTGATAGAAACTGGTTTGCCGTTTTGATCCGTACCTGATATTACAACAGTTACACCATCAATACCTACTTCGCCAGCATCTTGGATGCCATTTCCGTTTTTATCTTCGAAAATTTTGTCTCCTAATTTTGCTGGAGCTTTTAAAGTAATTGTACAAGAAGTTGTACAACCAAATTTGTCAGTAACCGTAGCAGTATAAGTACCTGCTACTAATCCTGTTGCCTCTTGTGTTGTTTGACCGTTAGACCATAAGTAAGTATATGGTAATGTGCCACCAGTAGCAGTGGCTTTTGCTTTTCCGTCTGCTCCATTGAAAGTAGAAATATCATTTCCGATATCGTTAGCAGTATAAGAAGTTGCGCCTGTTGGGAAATATTTAGAGGTAACTGCTGTTGTACAAGCAAAGTTTGCATTGACTGTAATAACTTGTGTACAAACAGATGTGTTGTTACAATTATCGCTCGCTGTCCAAGTACGTGTAATTGTATATTGACAACCCGCTGGGTTTGAAACTTCCGTGGGAACAATAGAAACTGCATTATCGCAATTGTCTGTTGCTGTTGGTGCAACTGATGGGGCTACTTGTGCTGTTGTTACATTAATATTTACTGGACAATTAACCAATACTGGTTTTGTAATATCTCTAACTGTTACAATCTGAGAGGTTGTCGTTGAGTTATTACAATTGTCTGTTGCTGTCCAAGTGTATGTAATTGTATAACCATTGTCTGTACAGTTTCCTGTAAGATTTGTTTTTGTAGAAACTGTATTAGTCAAGGCAATTGTTACACTTGCATCGCAATTGTCTTTTGCAGTTGGTATTCCTGGTGCAGGAACAGCATCGCAATCCACAGTTGCTGCTTGAGGTACAGTTAAATAAGTAGGTGCTTGTGTGTCAATTACAGTAACTACTTGTGTTGTGTTGGTAACGTTACCACAATTATCAGTTGCTGTAAACTCTCTTTTGATAGAATAAGAATCTGTACATGAGCCATTTACTCTCACTTGCGGTAATTCTGCAATTGTAACCTGAGAGTCGCAATTATCTGTTGCAGTTGGTAAATCTGTTGGTAAGGCTTCGTTACATTGAATTGTCTTAGCAGCTGGTACTGTTACGAAAACTGGCTTTGTCGTATCATTTACATCTATAGTATAAGACTTCGTAATTGTATTACCACAGAAATCCGTTGCTCGCCAAGTACGAACGATTTGATATTTATTAAATGAACAATCCGTCGCTTGACTTCCTGTTTGTGTTTTTGTTTCCCCAACATAAGCAACCGTTGGATTTGGACAGTTATCCGTAGCCGTAATCGTATTCAATGCTGGAACAGCAGGAATAACGTGACACTCGGCTGTAGTGTTAGCTGGCACGCCAACTAAGGCAGGAGTTATATTGTCTGTAGTATTTATGGTTTTAGTAGTTGTAGAAATACAAGCATTTAAAGTTACCTTCAAAGTTACATCTCTTGAGCTACATGTATTATATGTAATACTGTGAGGACCGATACCTGTTGCTGTTGCTACATTTGCGCCGGCTCCAAAAGTCCATTCGTACGTTGCGCCTGCACCTGCATCAGTTGCCGTGAAGCTGATAGGTGTATTGGCACAAACAGAGTTTGGCCCAGATGTATTAGCAGGATTGGTATTAATAACCGCTGTTGGCAAAGGTTTCACAACTACAGTAGTAGAGGCTGTTCTTTTACAACCTGTCCAATCTTCTGTCATTGTAACCGAATAGGTGGTTGTAGCGGCAGGGCCTGCAACTGTAATAGATGCTGTCGTTGCTCCTGTACTCCATAAGTATTTAACAAAAGTTAATCCACCAGGAGCATATCCTGATACATTAGCTGTTAATGTTATATTGGCTGGAATATCAGATACACAATAGCTTGGTATTGAAGGTATAGAAACCGACGAACCTGAGATATGAATATCAATAACGTTTGTTACTGCGTTAGAACCACAATCGCATAAGGTCTTTCTACGATACCAATTAGATTGTGCAGTAGTCACAACTGGAGGATCGTACGATGCACCTGTTGCACCTGCGATATCATTCCAACCTGCGCCCGCAACATCTGGCATTACTTGCCACTGGTACAATGGAGCTGCACCATCGGAACATACTCCTGCCGTTCCTGTTAATACGGGAGGATCTGATGGAGCTGCACACGCTGCAAAACCAGGGTTGAGTGTTCCTGGATTAGAAACTGTTACGTTTCTTACTGTAACATTTACCGTAGCTGATTTTGTACAGCCATAATTAGATGTTACAATAACCGTATATGTACCATTATGTGTTGCAGAGCTTGCATTGGTAATATTCGGATTTTGAGATGAGCTTGTAAAACCATTGAGTCCAGTCCAACTGTAACCAGTTACGGTTGAAGACGGATGATTTACAAAAGTTGCTGACGCTGTTAAATTAATTGTTCCACCAGCGCAAGGAGAGTTTGCATTGATGGTAATAACAGGCAGTGGTTTTGTTTTTAAACCAACTTGGCTTATCGCTTGACAGCCTCTTGAGTCCGTAACAGTAACTACATAAGTTCCATTTGATGCGTCATATATAGACGTAACATTTGGGTTTTGTGCAGCATTGGTAAAGCCGTTTGGTCCAGCCCAATTAAAAGTGTAACCAGGTGTTCCTCCTGTCGGATTGGATTTTAAGTTAAACTGCTTCCCATCGCATACTTCATTGTTAGAAGTAGCATTGGCTGTTGGTAATGGTAATGCAGGCGTAGTAAAACTAACATCTGTAAAACAGTTATCCGAGCCATTGAAGAAACGTACTGTATAAGTTGTATTGTGTTTTAAGCCTGTAAAAGTTAAGGTTGTACCAAAAGATGTCTTATTTGAACCCGCACCGAATAAAGGTGTTTGTCCATAAGTCGCTCCTTCTTTAATATCTGCTGCTGTAGCATACTGAATATTATTGAAAGTAACCTTAGCATTATTATTTACGGTTGAACCAGTACAAGTTCCTGAAGCTGGTGTATTTGTTCCAGCAACTGGAAATACACATGGGCATTTGAAGTTTCCACAAACAAATGCAATTGCTTTTCCTCTTGTACCCGCTTGAAATGGAAGATAATCAGAAAAAGCACCAGTAGTTACGTTTAACCTTACAACACAAGCTCCTTGGAAAGTAGTAACATATAAATTTTGATCTGGACCAAAAGCTAAATCATAAGGATCAACATTTGTAGCGAAATCGTAAGTATTAAGCACAGTTCCTGTTGGACTATATTTTACGACTCTACTTGTAACATCATTGGTCATTACAGCCCAAAGATTTCCGCTTGCGTCAAAATTTAAACCTCTAACTTTCCAACCTGCTAAGGCTGAAGCTGGTACTATAACCGTAGGTGTACCCGTAAGGCTTGGACTGATTGATACGATAGAACTTGGTGCTACAACCCAGTTGGTACTAAGAAATACTCTACCCGTTGAAGGCTGTACAGCGATACCCCAAATATTTAAATCAGATGCGCTAATATTTGATTCTGGATAATACGCAGTAATCGTATTCGTAGCTGTACTAACTTTATATACTCCTGTGTAGGTTGCTACAAAGAGATTTTGAAAATCTGTTGACATTGAAACATCTAACAAATCTTCGCCTGCGGGAAACTGTATAGGCGTTTTAAAAGCAGCGATTGAAAAATCATAAATCTTGATTGTTCCAGCACCGCCTGGAGATGCGATATATGCTAAATTTTTGGTAGGGTCGATAACCATACCTTCTCCACCTGTGTTACCATCGAGCTTACAAGAGATTGTTGGTCCATTGAAAGAGAATTGAATTACGTCAGTACTACTGCCACCTGCATCAAGCAGGTCACCAACTAACATCGTATATTTATCACAGCCCAGCGGAGCGTTTTGCGCCGTTAGGTTAGATACTGAGATTAGTGAAAATAAACACACCATTGTAGAGAGTGTGAAATTCAAAAATTTAGATGTAGAATAAACTTGTTTCATAGTTGATGAATTAGTATATGAATTAATTCCTTTCGGATTAAATTTTCTTAATGTAGATAGTAATGAAAATGTAGTTGTATTTTTCATAATATTACTTTTAAAAATCTGAGTACTTTTATTTTGATTAGGTTAAGTCTTATTTTGAATTCCAATTTAAGGAATTGATATTATTGCCTATTTTACTTCCTTCTACTAAACCAACTTCGTTGTCTTGTTGTGTATGTATTCCTCCGTAAAATCTTGACATGGCTGATTCTTTTGCTGCTTCTAAAAAAGAGTGAAATGTCCTTTCTTTGTAAGCTACTAATCGCTCTGGGTCATCTGGTCTTCCTACGTGTGAGTCATCTATAAAAGTAAAATTATTTCCGTATAAATCTGAAAGTACTGTTGCCATTGCTGAGCCTTGTGCTGCGTGTCCTGAATAGAAAGCTGGAAACGGAGGCTCGGGCCAATACAACTCCCATAGGGTTGTAATATTTAAAAAAATAAAATTGGCTGGTCTTTCTGCGTGATACTTATATTTGCATTTCCAACAATTTATAAAAGCGTCGGCGACTGCCATTCCTACTCTTGCATACGTTTCACTTGCTTTTATTAAATCTGCTTTTGATACTTCTATTGCAATCGTTGCTAAGTGATAAGAGTGTCCTGGTGGAGAAAAAGTTTCCGTAGGGTCATCGCTCCACCAATTTGCTATTTCTTTTTCCTGCTGTGTCAATTGTGTATTCTTTATTCTAACAGCATTCATTTGTTTGTAGTATTCTGATTGTGCTTCGTGGTCAAAAGTAATTTTCATCTCTGGTATAGGCAGCTCTAAATTCCCTGGTGCGAAGGTTCTATTTTTTCCCCAAAAATGATGAAGTGGTAGATGAACCGTTGATTGTCCTTTTGCTGGTGCTTGCCAATATCCTTTTCCTTTAGGTAACTGATAAGTGCTATCAAAATTGTGTAGATAACCTTGATGCCCTCCGTCTGTTTTTGACCATTCATAAATGGCTTCTGCAATTGCTTTGCCAAAAAATATGGAACGCTCTACAATTTTAGTATCAGTATTTTCGTTTCTTACTATATATGTATGTAATGAATCGATAGCTAATTTGTTTACATCAGAAGTATGGCTATACAGTTTTTTGAGCAAATACGATTGTCCAGCGTTAAGTGCGATTACCCAATTGTATTTTGCACCTGCTTCTGGTTGAGGTAACGACATCAAACCGTTTACTTGCCCAACCATTGATTTTTTATCTTTATTGGCATAAACAACACATTCGTACATCGCAATTCCCATATAACCTAATGAGCGAGAATTGTAGGTAGGAGAACCTTTTGGTGTATTTTTTAAAATTCTTAAAGTCATTTCGCCCCACTGCACAGCAGCGTTAGATGGGTTTTCTTTAACAATTTGGGCAGAACTCTGTTTTGAAGTTTCATTCGCTTTTGCTGTACGCAAAGAAAACCCTGTCAATAGTATTACCATTGTCAGAGCAATTTTGCTTGCAAAAATGAAACGACTAAACGTAGAAGGTTTCATGAGTTCTGTGTGTTTAAACTTATTGGTCAAATTGTAAATTTAGTATATACTTGGATTTTTGGCACTTTACTGTGCATTAATACATAATAGGCACTACTCGGACTCGATGTAGAGTGCGCGCAATGAATTTACCTGAATAATGGAAGGGGGAATAAACTTAGATTAGATTTTTTGGATGTTACTTCTTAATTATGGGACAAATATACAAACTTTATTTGAAAATAAAAAGTGTTCCGCAATGATGTCACAAAAATATTTTAAATAAATATTCTAATTTTATTTTTTACTATGTATTATATGCTGAATTTCAATGTTTTAGCTAATATATATTATTTTTTATTATTATGATATTTTTTATTTTATGTCACAAAATAAAATAAAAGATATATTATTTAGGGGTTCAATAAAATTTAAGACGGCAAAATATAGTAAAGTAACATTTAGAGTTTGCTTTTTTTGCTTTTTATATTCAACAACATTTTTGCAGCGTGTTTATTTTTATAAAAAAGTAAAATAAAACGAAAAAAGCGACCTCCACTGGAAATCGCTTTTTTCATTTTTACAAATATTTTACGATGCGATAATTGTACCGTCTTCGTTTATTTCTACATAAAGTATTTTGTTGTTAGCGGTATCGAACTCCATTGTTTCCACTTGTGTCGCACCTGATGCTATACATATAATACGGTCTTCTTGGATAGTCGCTATGCTTTCTATCATCTTATCGCCTATGACAACTGTCCCCGCAATTACGTGATTGTCTATCACTCCTACGCCGTCTTTGGTGTAGGTTTTCAAATGATATTCGTAGGTCAAAAGTCCAGCTTTCCAATAAATGACTGCCTCGTATTTGTCGTGTGCAGGAAGTCGGAAGCAAGCCAAATGTTCTGTCATGCCGTCATCTTCTTCGTCCTCATCGAGTAAATATTGTTCGATGAGTAAAGTCGGAAGCGGCTCAATTCCGTTGCCGAGTGTTTCGTAAGTGTCTGCACGAAGTGTAACTGGCAGCGCTTGTTCGGGGAATTTTTCTAAAAAAAACTTAAAACTAATTTTCTCCATTTACTATAAATAACCTATTTTGTCTTAAAAGCGAGCAATGTCAAATCATCAGGATTTTCTCCGCTACCTTTAAATTGTTCTAATTGTTTTACAATTTTTCGTTTAAATTCACTTGCCGAAAGTTCGGAATTATCTATACAAAATTCTACGAGTGCATCATCGCCCCAAAAATCTCCTTCGCCATTTTTGGTATCTGTGATGCCATCAGTGTAAGCGATAATCATAGAATTTGGTGGAACATCAACTTCGCCTATTTCGATTTCGCTTGGCATATCTTCAAAGTAACCAAGGAACAAACAGCCCTTGTCTAAAAAAGTTGCTTCGCCTTCTCGGATAAAAATAGGGCGTGTGTGTCCACAATTAATATAACGCAACTTGCGTGTAGCAGGCGCATATTCAGCGATAAAAAATGTAACATATTTTTCGCCTTGTGTGATGCGATAAATGGCGGTATTAAGCGTTTTTATAAATCGTTCGGGTGTATCTTTTTTACGGATTATACTTCTAAAGTTGGCTTGAAGATTTGACATCAGAATGGCTGCTGCCAATCCTTTTCCAGAAATATCAGCAACACAAAAAATTATTTTTTCTTCAAATTCTATAAAATCATAGTAATCTCCGCCAACACTAAAATGCGGCTCGTAGATAAATGAAAGATCAAATTTTTCATTTTTAGGTGATACTTGTGGCACGAGTGAAAGCTGCATTTCTTTGGCAAGTTTCATTTCGTTGCGCATACTTGCTTGCTCTACTTGCTGCTTAAAAAGTCGTTTGTTTTCTATCGCTACCGCAATGACATTCGTGATAGCGGTAATGAATTGTATTTTGCTATAACGATCGTCTTTTCCATCAAAACCTCCTAAAAAGGTATAAGCGATAGGCGTATCTTTATGTAAAACGGGTATTACTACATCAAAATGCTTTATGAGTTGGTTTTTTGTTTCGCTAAGTGCCGTAGGGCGTTTGTAGTTTTTAAAAAAATCGGCAATATCCGTTTCTAAGTCATCAGGAGGGATTCCAAGTGCTGTTTCGCAAACCCATCCTTTTTCTGTGTTGGTAAAAAATACCATTTTTTTGATGCTTAGCTCGAGTTGCAAAAAATTTCGGTACATTTCAAACAAACCCTGAGCCGATACATTATTATTGATAGCCTGAGTGATACTCAACAGACTATTTATTTGCAATTGTTTCAAATGCAAATCACGCTCAAGTTGTTCAAACTTACTTAATTCTTTTTTTAACTCAGAAAATTCGGGCATAGGACATTTGGACTAATTTATTTTTACACGCTTGTTTAGGGACTTTTTTTCAGCGAAAACAAAGGTAAAAATATCCTTTGAAAATCAATAATGAAAGGTACTTTTTTTAGAGAATTTTGTTTTGTACTCACGCTAATCTATCCAGAGTTTTTCTCTTTAAACAAACCCAGAATCTATCAAAAAAATAAATCCGTCCTCCTGAGCTTGCGAAGGAACTCATAATAAAGCCTACGTAGGAATAATCGTGAGTTCCTTCGCAAGCTCAGGATGACAGCGCAGATGATTTACAATTTTTAAATTTTCATAAAAAGGGTAAAACTTAGTACGACATAATACAAATACCTATTCCTATTACACCGCCATCAAATTACCATATACTTCTCCTATTTCGTCTAAAATATGCAAAATATCTTCTTGCCCATCGGTGCTTACCAATTGCTGACGATAGGTTTTTATGTTTTCAAAACCTCTAAAATAATTAGTGTAATGTCGGCGCATTTCTACAATTCCGAGACGTTCGCCTTTCCAAGCTATCGAATGTAAAAGATGTTGTCGAGCTGCATCTACCCGTTCCTCTACCGAAGGCGGCGCAAGGATTTCGCCTGTTGCTAAGTAATGTTTTACCTCTCTAAAAATCCAAGGATAACCAATACTTGCTCGACCAATCATGATACCATCTACGCCATATCGTTCCTTATAAATTTTTGCTTTTTCGGGAGAATCAATGTCTCCGTTACCAAAAATAGGAATTTTTATGCGAGGATTATTTTTTACTTTTGCTATCCAATCCCAGTTTGCTTCGCCTTTGTACATTTGCTCCCGTGTCCGTCCGTGTATCGTAAGTGCTTCAATACCAACGTCTTGCAAACGTTCTGCTACTTCCTCTATGTTTATCATGCTATCGCTCCAACCCAAACGTGTTTTTACCGTCACAGGGAGCTTAGTAGAATCAACTACTCTTTTGGTAAGGCTAATCATTTTGGGAATATCCTTCAAAACGCTTGCGCCAGCACCTTTACAGACTACTTTTTTTACAGGACAGCCAAAATTAATATCTAATAAATCTGGCCCAGTAGCTTCGACAATTTCTGCTGCCATGCCCATCGGCTCTTCGTCACCACCAAAAATTTGTATGCCAACAGGACGTTCGTAATCAAAAATATCTAATTTTTGACGACTTTTTACAGCATCTCTAATCAAACCTTCTACACTAATAAACTCCGTGTACATCAAATCTGCACCTTGCGCCTTACACAAAGCACGGAAAGGCGGATCGCTCACGTCTTCCATAGGAGCGAGCAAAAGTGGAAAATCAGGGAGTTCTATATTTCTTATTTTGACCATATTTTTTCTTTTTCTTTAACTATTTTTTGCACAAAAACGGCAATAAACTATCTACCCAATTTACATTTAGCGTTTGTTTTACCTTTGTCAAATCAGCGCAGGCTTCTTCTTTTTTGTTCAAATTGGTATAAACAATTCCTCTTGTGTAATAAAATTCCATATTGTTTGGCAGCAATTTAATCGCTTCTGTAACCTTTAAAATAGCAGGTTCATCTTGCTTTTTATCTGTCAAATCAGCGCCTTCTTGCAGTAGCGTATAGGCTTTATCGAAGTTCGCAACGGCAGCTTTGCATTTGGGCGCATCGGGTCTGAAAACGATACGTGTATTGACATTTGTAGGCACAGTCACTCCTTTAAATTCTGCTACACTCCAAAGACCAGCCGTAGCCGTAACTGCCTCAATTGCAGCGAATTGTGCGTCAGCTCCAAGGCTCGAAAAATC
>JANMGN010000221.1:0-4054 GCA_031374645.1 Chitinophagales bacterium
AAAATATTGACAATCAAATATTTATAAAACATATAAAACAAATATTAACTTTTTATTAACTACATCATAACAATACTTATTCTAAAAATTAATTAAATTTTGTTTTTTGTGACTATCTAAAAATTATATTATTTTATACGACAAAAATAAAAAAAAGTAACAGTATTATATTTTGAGAAAATGAAAAAGCGTGAAATATAAACATAAAAAAGCCTGTCCGCTTGGTAGCAGACAGGCAAATTATACTCAATATAAAATTGCATGAAAAAAATTATGTAATGAAAAAACGCAGAAATTTCACTACAAAATACTATTTTAGTTTTTTTAATTTTTCACGATGCGCTGTATTAAAGTATTTATTCCATCATTTACATTTAAGAAATATGCGCCTGCTGGAATTTCCGAAGTAGTCAAAGTTACGGTATTGAAACCTTTTATCGCTTCTACGTTTTGAGATAACACTATCCTTCCGAAAATATCTAAGACCGTAATCGCTACATTTTTATTTTCTGCTGTTTCAAACTTCAGGTTGATGTCGCTTGTCGTAGGATTTGGAGAAAGGCTTGCAATAGAGAACTTACCTGTTTTGCGATTAACGATTACGATATTCGAGCTGCTTTCACGACCGTCATTGTCTATATTTTTCAAACGATAGTAAGTCGTATTGAAAGGTGCGTTGTCATTCAAAGTATAACGTTTTGAAGCATTTGGATAGACTGCATCTAAGCTAATCCAGTTTTTAGCGTCAGCTGATTTTTCAATCACAAAATGGCGTACATTTGTTTCTACGGACGTTTCCCATTGTATAACATTAGCAGTACCTTTTTCAATAGCTGTAAATGATTTCAAAGTAATAGGTAGCGGCGATAACGGTGTAGAACTTGCAGAATAAGTACCTCCAGAAAAACTTGTAATACCTGTAAATCCTGCATAGGTTGTGCTATTTTCTGTAGCAATAGTAGCCGTAAGAGGTATAGAATTTGTTATAAATCCGTTGCTCATATTCCCAGCACCTCCGTAAGCCGAGCCTACTGTTTTGAACCAAGTGAAAGTAGTTGCGCCCGAGATAGCGTCTATTTCAGCTTTTTCAGCTGGGTCATAAAAGAATTTGACATTTACTGGCTCATCAAAAGTACCTGCATTTTGTACGTTCCAATAACGTTTCATAGCATATACGGTTTGGGTTGAACCTACGTTTTGGTCATAAGTAGCATTTAAAGTAATATTAGTAGTAGCTGCTGCCTTTGCTGCTGCGTTAGCCGTAGAAAGCGTACCATCTGGCGCCCAATTGATAGCCAAATAATACTGTGTAGATGCTCCGTTAGGAATACCATAATAAGTATAGTTGTTTCCCATATCACTACAAACGGTAGTAAGTGGCGTTACTGCACCTGTTGCTGCAATTGCGCTCAAACCAACCGAAGCATTACACTTAGGACTAAGTTGTATGCAGAAATCGCCCATAGAACTTGAGAAACCATCTATCATAAAATGGTAGGTAGTACCTGCTGTAAGTACTGGCGTGGTAGTTACCACTGCAACTCCAGCTGCTCCAATATTCTGAACAGGTGCCATAACTTGCGTAAATACAAGCGGCGAAGCGGCACAATCTGTTGTATAAATTCCTGCCCAAGTTTGCATTACCTGCGTACTTGCAGCTGGCGAACTCATATTTAAGTAAAAAGCACCCGTAGTGGTTGGTGTATATTTAAACCAAACGGTATTATTGAGCGCACTTCCTGAGTGAAGTGTTGGCAAATTTGAACCAGATTCAATCATACTTACTGTTGCACTTGATGTGTTTTGACAAATTTGAGTATCTAAAACCAAATCTGTAGCGGCACAAGGTTCGTCGTTTGCTGGCGGCGGCGGTGCAGCATCTGTTGTAAATGTTCTTACTGGACAACCAGAAGCATCTCCACCTGTATTGGTCGGTACTATTTGCCAATAATATTGTGTACTAAATGTTTCTGTTGGAGCATAAGTAAATACAGTTGCAAGCGTAGTGGTAGCCAAAGTTGTAGGAGGCGTTGAAGTTCCAAAATAAACTTTGTAGCCTGTTGGCGTTCCACCTGTTGTTGGTGCTGTCCAATTCAAAGTCGTACCAAGTGGCATTGCTGTTGCATTATCCGCTGGCGTAGTAAGCGTAGCACAATCAGGTGGCAAAGCCAAAGTTGTGAACGTAAAAGGTCCTGCCCAGCTTGAAAATAAACTACCAGGCGTACAAACTGCTCTTACCCAAAATTCGTAAGCAGTATTTGCTGTCAAGCCTGTTTTTGCATAAGGTTTTGTAACACCAGCATCAGAAGCTGTACCTGTAGGCACACCGCCACCTGCTGCTGTAACGTGTACGTCCCAAAGCGTTTCCGCACAACCCGTAGTCCAACTTAATGTTGCACCTGTTGCTGTTACTGCTGATGAAACGCCAGCACTTGGTGTAGGACAAGGATCTGCTGCTGCAATAGTAATTACGTAATCTTCTGTTTCTCCATAAGTATTATTTCCGCAAGGCGTCATTGCGCTACCTGCAATACTAAACATTGCACGAACACGCAAACGGTGTTGTCCCAAAGGAGGATTACAAGCCAAAGTGATTGGAAAAGCTGCCGAAGAACCCAAGACACCAACCGTTCCACTACCTGCTACTGCTATTGCTGTAAATCCAATACGCTCGGTAGTTGCATTGAAAACGCCATCATCATTATAATCTATCCAAGCTGCATAGCTTTCTGAATATTGACCTGCCCAAACGGTACAGTTGTAAGTACTCCCTGCTTGAAGTGTTGTGGTCAAAGCTGTATTAGTTGTATAATCTGAATAACCTAAACCAGCACTTGGGCAACCTGTGCCAGAGTTATTGTTTAAAGTATTAAGTATAACTTGTGCAATAACATCTCCATCTGTACACCCTGAAGAAGTCGTAGGTACGCAGTATTGAAGACCAGTACCCGTTGTAAAACTCCATGTTGTACAAGATAAAGCGTCCCCTACTCCATTTTTTGCAACAACTTTCCAATAATAAGTTGTATTTGCTGTTAAAACAGCTGGTACATAAGAAGTTGCAGTTTGATTTATAATAAATGGAGGTGTAGAAGATGTTCCTAAATAAATATCATAAGATATTGCACCACCACCGTTTGTCCAAGTTAATGTTGGATTTCTTACAACAGCCGTTGCAGCATCTGCTGGCGTAGGCGTAATGGTACAAGAAGGTGGCATTGCATTTTCGGTAAAAGAAAAAGTACGTGGTACAATTTCAGCTGCCGTAGCTAAAGCATTTTGAGATAAAACATTATTTGGATAATTTGTAGAAACGGCAGTATAAACAGGCGTACTTCCGCCTGCAATATCATAAGTTCCGCCAGTAGTTGGCGAAGATACTACCAATGAGCCAGTATAAACCAAAGCATTTCCAACTTTAACTTTTGAAGAAGTAATACTTGCAGCACTACTTCCAGAAGCAACTGTTGTTTCCCAGCGTGCCATAGTGGATAATGCAACTACACCTGCGCCAGCAGTTCCGCTATTGCTATCAAATGCTTCTGCAACTACGGTTGTCGCTGCCGAAGTCGTTGTTGCGGTGAGTGCTATTGGAGCAAAAGCTGACTTTCCGATAGGGAAATTATATACGTTTGCGGTAGCTGCAAGTCCTGTTGGTAATCTGATACCACAAGGTCCTTTTACGAAGGCTAAAGCATTAGGAAAAGTAGTAGTCGTTGTGAACTGAGAAGCTGTTACACCTGTACCAGCAGCACCAACTATTGATAATAAATTGGTAGAAGTTGTATTGACAAAACCCTTATAAACAGATGAAATAGAACTCCATAATAAAGTCCCTACATTTAATGGACTATTCAATGTTACACCCGTTGCATTATCGTTCGCAATGTATAAAGTCGCAATATTCAGACCAGCGACCGCTGTTGCAGCACTTTTAATCGTTCCATTGTTTGTGATAGATTGTGGAGTACTCACAAATACACTTGCAACACTTGTGCCTGCTACATTTTTAGCCATGTACAAAGTAGCTACTGTTAATGTTGCACCAGAAAGT
>JANMGN010000299.1:0-2113 GCA_031374645.1 Chitinophagales bacterium
TTTATAAAACGCAAAAGTAGGATAAAATTTGATATTCTAATTCGCTTTATAAATTTTTTTAGTATTTTGATTGTTCCTAAATTTCACATATTGCAGATAAATTTAATATATTTTGAAAAAAAATGAAAAATCAGATTAGATTTTATAGTTTTTTGCTTATATTTGCACTGCAAACAAAACCAATTTTTTAACAATTAAAATCAAAAATCATGTTTGAAAATCCATTTTCATTTGAAGGGCGCATTAGAAGAACTGAGTACGTTTTATCAAGATTCTATATTATATTAATTTTTATAAATCCATTTTTCTTTATTTTTTGTATGATAAAATATTTTAAAGAAAAATCTATATTTAGAACTTTTGAAACTCATATAGAGGCAATACTCTATTACATAGTTTCATTTATAGTCCAATGTGCTGTAATAGCATTAATATTTTATGCAGTGAGAGATTTTGGACAAATAGTTTTAACTTTAGTTGTCTTTATAAGCTATATTTTAGTGTTTTGGAGTTTATTTGCACAAAGTGCTAAACGCTGCCACGACAGAGGGAACACAGGTTGGTTTCAAATCATTCCTTTTTACGGTTTATGGATGCTTTTTGCAGACAGCGATTATGGCGACAACGAATATGGACCAAATCCAAAAGGTATCGGAAATAACGAGGTCG
Organism: Chitinophagales bacterium; assembly: GCA_031374645.1. Classification (GTDB taxonomy): domain Bacteria; phylum Bacteroidota; class Bacteroidia; order Chitinophagales; family Saprospiraceae; genus CANHEE01. The sequence goes on from JANMGN010000299.1 coordinate 670, forward strand.
AAATAGATGATATTGGAAAACATCTTGTAGAATAACAAAAAAATGCTAATCTTTCGGTTGGCATTTTTTTTTCGTAAAATCAATACCAAAAATGTAGCGTAATTAATTGAAAATAACTACCTTTGAAAAATTTAAGTAGTCAAATATAAACAACTAAGTAGTTGAGCTAAGATAATCATAATTTTTTTAAAGGGAAGTCGTTGTAAAATAACAACGTAACTTCCTTGCAGTCAGTTACTTATGTTATTTTACAACGCCAAAAAAATTACCGATTATTTCTATACGCCTACTTATTACTTTTAAGTACTCGAGCTAAATTACTTATAACTATTTTTTCAGTCGATTGCTCAAAAAGCGATAAATAACTTCCTCATAGTCAGTTATTTATCACTTTTTTCTCAACGACAAAATAGTTACAAGTAATTTTTAACGCTCACTTATCTCGAATTATTAGGTTAATCTCAGCACATTAAAGTCTTCCCTTTAGAAGAAGATTTAGATGGGCTATTTATCTTCCACATTAAAAATAATTACTCAATGAAAAAATTTACCTTTCTTTTTATTCTTTTTATCAATGCAACTTTTACTTTTGGACAAGTTCCAATCGGTTGCGACGGAAAACGTTACATTCAAGATATTTTTCCAGATACGACTATGAGTGTCGTAAAATATGGTAAAAATGCTGTTAGCGGAGGTTTTACCACAGACTTATACATGAATATTGTACAACCCAAAGGCGACGTACTCGCAAAACGACCTGTAATTGTTTTGGCTTTCGGAGGCGGTTTTGTACAAGGAAAACGCCAAGATATGCTTTCTTTTTGTCAAGCATTTACCAAAAAAGGGTTCGTAACCGTAACAATTGACTACCGTTTGTACAATTATTTGTTACTTGGTTTGCCAGATTCTACAAAAATCACACCGACTATCGTGCAGGCTTCACAAGACATGAAAGCAGCTGTTCGCTACCTTTATAAAGATGCAAAAACGACCAATACTTTCAGAATAGACACCAATAATATTTTGGTTGGAGGTATTTCAGCAGGTGCAATCACGGCAATGCTTTCAGCAGAACTGGACGATACAGACCCTATTGCGCCTTGGCTAAAAGCTATTATTGACAAAGAAGGCGGTCTCGAAGGAGTTAGCGGAAACCCTGGATATTCTTCCAAAGTGAAAGGCTGTATCAATATGTCGGGCGCTTTGTACCAAAAAGAATGGTTAGATAAAGATGATGTGCCATTCATTAGTTATCACGGAACTATCGACAACACAGTCGCTTACGGATACGGGAAAAATGTATATAATTTTTTCGGAAATGGAAGCGGTACACTTTATCCGTATGCTCGCAAAGTAGGTATTCCTGCGGTTTTGATCACTGTACCAGGCGGCGGACATACAGATATTTATGACGCACAAGGCAAATTTTCAGCAAATTACGCTG
>JANMGN010000318.1:0-11697 GCA_031374645.1 Chitinophagales bacterium
TGTTTTGGTACAGCTGTTTGCATCTGTTACTGTCACGGTATATGTTCCTGCTGCGATGCTTGCCAAATCTTCGGTCACTGCGCCATTGCTCCATAAATAAGTATATGGAGTTGTTCCGCCGCCTGCTGTCAAATTCGCTGCGCCTGTACTTGCTCCGTTACATAAAACGTTTGTTCCTGCTATACTTGCGGTCAATGCAGTTGGTTCTGTAATGGTTACACAACCTTGCGCTTGTAATTTCATTTGACTTAAAAATGAAATTACTAAAAGTGTAATGGCTATTTTTTGTGAAAATTTCATAAAATTTGATTTTAAAAAAGTAAGTTAATTTAATATTATTTATTGTTTTTTTGTAAGAGCTTAGTTGGCTGGTAAAACGGACTTTAGTCCGTTGCAATAGACGATTATAATATCGTAAAATACAATCATTTGTAAATTGTCACGGACTAAAGTCCGTGCTACCTAAGTTAATACGTTTTTTTATTGACATTTTTTAATACAACCATTCGCATCTTTTACTGCTGATTTGTAAGTATTGGGCGATAAATTGTTAAAAACACCTGTTGTATTTGGGAAGGTTATACCATCATCTATGCTGTGTATGAATGGTGCTGTGCCAGATGTAGTAGTAATGGTAATATTTCCATTACTATTTCCGAAACAAGTAACATTGTTGCTTGCGAGCGTAAAAGTGGGCAATGGATTGACCTCTACTTTGATTTCTTGTACAGGACGACAATCGCCACTTGCATCATTTGCCAAAATTGCATATACATAATATGTTCCTGCGGTAGCAAAATCTACACTATTCCAAGTATAAGTAGCCGTATAAGGATTGACTGTACCGCTTGGTGTAACTGTTGCTAAAATCCTTGTTCCTCCGTAAATAGTTGCCAATTCGCTTGGCGTTGGGCTACTATTTATAAGAATTTGGTCAGTCATAAATTTTACAAACTTGATACTATTTGTAGCGTTTGTAGTAGTATTTACAGTAATATTTGAGCCTGCGCTTCCAACACAAACACTTTGATTGGTACTTGGAGTGACGATACTGGGGCATTGAAAACCAAAATCTAAGGTGTGATTGTTTTCGCCCGAATTTCCAATCAAAACACTGATTTGCGGAATAGTGCTGACTATCGTTGCATCGCTGTCAATAGCATCTGCTTGTCCTGCACCACCTACATTTGCTGTACTAAGGACTTTTCCAGAAAGTTCAGCTGTACCAATTCCGCCTGTCCAGTCTGAAGTAGCGATACGAACAATATAGTTTTTATTAAAAAGTAATCCTGCTTGGTTGCCAACTATAATGGGGTCGCCATCTACGATATTACTGTTATTAAAATACCAAAGACCATTTGAGTTGGTATTCGTAGTACCAAGCAATGTACCGTCTGGAACGCCATTAGCGTCAAAATCGGCAAAAATTTCTAAGGTTATATTTCCGATTCCAGCCTCATCTGCATCTTGTACGCCATCTCTATCTGTATCGAAAAAAACACGATTTCCGATTTCAATGGGCTGCCCAAGACAAAGCATTTCAACATCGCCAATTGCACCAGCTTTTCCAAATGCACCGCTACTATTTGTCACTAATTCATATTTTCCATCTACATCGCCTGTCGTGTTATTCATGTAGTAAAATCCCGCAGAATAAATATTTAACGGATCCATAACGCCTAAAACGATTTGATTAGAACCACGCAACATAGCAACTGCCCCTTGTGAAGTTTCTAAGTGATTACCATTAAATTGCTCACCAAAATAAAACTCTCCACCTCCTGGTCCTTGCGTATTACCAGCTCCTGCGGTTGGCGTACCTCCACAAACACTAGCATTATTTTCAATAGTCCATGTATTGGCTGCGCTACATTTTCCTGCACGCAATATATCGCCTGCCAAACGTGGATCACTACTGCCTGTACCATCTTGGATAGGGCCACCAATACGCAATTGGTGTGCTGCTCTATCTGTAAAACCGAGTATCATAGAGCCGTCTGTATCAAAATCTATATCCGAAAGTATGGGCTGCGGGTTCACTTCACCATAACTTGTTGAAGTTGGTGCTTTGTAGTAGTTGGGACGCCAAGCGTTCCAGTATTCTCGTGAAGTAGGAGTATCCGAAGCTGCACCATGCAAATAATTTAAAGGAAAATTTAGGACAGAAGTAAAAATACCCGTTGCTGGGTCCATTTCATAAACGGTTGCAGAAAGATTATCTTTGCTCAAAGAAATCGAAGCATCACAAACAACGCCTACATATACTTTACCTCTATTAACAGAAAGTCCCCAAGGGCGAGATGTTCCAAAAGTGGCATCACAAGGATTTGGAATATTCCAAGAAGTAACATCTGCCGCAGTCAAGCTCGCAGCAGGTTTAGCAGGATTGTCAATAAAAATACGATGTATTTTTTTTTCAAAAAGATTGACCACAAAAATGTATTTTCCGTCAGAAGACATATCCATATCTCCAAACGATACCTTGCCGACCGCATCATAAGGTGAGCCATTTGCATTGTTCTGGTCTATAGTCAGATCTGTCGCATGAGTATTTGCACCAGTGGTAATACCTGTTAAAGTTTGCAAGTTTAAATAAAGCGTTGTAGCAGAAGTTGCAGGTGTATTTGTACCTGTTGTTGCATAGATTGCTCCTGTTCCTCCTGAGCCAAAAGCAGTATGTCGCTTCATAAAAGCAGCAGAAAAAAGCGTGTTGCTTTCTCTCTGATGAGCCATTCCCCAAACCGAACCAATTGTACTATAAGGAGTACCGAGGTCTTGTTTTCCAGGAGCGTTTGTGCCAGTAGTACCGTAAGGGATTGCTGCAAGTCCATTCAAACCATTTGTACCAGGCGAAGAAACATAGACATTAGAAGCAAAAAATGGATTGTTATTGCAATAATCATCAGGATAATTGATGCCGAAATTAGCAGATGATGTAGCAGATGAGTAAAATTGAATACTCGAATTATTACCTGTACCTGCAGCAGTACTAAAATCTCCAATAGACAAACCTGTAAACTCAATACGTAAAGGCAGTGCTAAACCAGTAAAAGAATACGCACCATTGGTATCAGAAGTGGTTGAACCAACTTCTACACCATTTTTATCATACGCTTTTACGGTAATCGCTTTTACAAAAGGTTCTTTAAAGGTAGCAGAGGTGTCTTTCATGCCGTTGGCATTAAAATCACGAAAGACTTTTCCTGATATTTGTGCTTGTGTAGTTTGCGATATTATTAAAAAAAAGAATAATATACTAATTTTTAAAGATAAATAGGCGTACTTCATAGGTAGATAACTGAAGATGTTTGTAATGTTTTATTTATGTCACAAAAGTACATTTATAGTATATAATAATTTACACCTTTTTATGATTTTTGTGACATCCTATTTATTATTTTTTATTTAATGTTTTATAAATAAAATATATAAAGTGCTTATAATTAATTATTTATAAAAAATAAAACAAAATAAAATTTCTATTCTATATTTTCTTGCTACTCATAAGCGGCAGGATTTTTAGCAAAAAAAGTATATTGTTATATATTTTTATTCCTACATTCTACATTTTTTAATAAAAAAAATGTCCTGATAAGCGGATACTCATCAGGACATTTTTAATAATTTTTTGAAACTTACAATTTTGTAGCCTTTATTGGAGAACAAACTTTGGGTGGGCAAGATATTGCACACGTCTTTGTAGGTGTTGTAATTGTCACATCTGTAAAACACGTATTAGCCCCATTCCATAGTCTAAATGTATATTGCATATTGTGTTTTAATCCTGTAAAGCTGGCATTTCCACCTGTGACTGTACCTGTTGCAGAAGCGTAAGCTGCGCCTGTATAGGTTGCGCCTTCACTTTTTTCTATTTTATCCGCATTTGTGATGCCTGTAAAATCTACCTTAGCATCATCGTTTGAAGTTGTACCTGTGCAAGTGCCTGCGGTCGGTATATTTGTACCTGCGGTCGGTAAAACGCAAATGCAATTTGGTGCGTTGTATTTTATGGTATCTATGCAAGTGGTAGTAGCCAAAAAAGTAGCAGTCGCTTCCACTGCTTGTCCATCGCCTGGTAAATCAACTAAGGTAACCGTTTGAGGCGAAGAAATCGATGAAGGATCTATTGTTTCACTACCTCCTGCATCACTTGTTACTATAATTGGCTCGCCACTTGGCGGATTTGACCAGCTTACTGTCAAAGTTAAATCGTAAACTTGTTGTCCTGCACCATTATCACGACAAACTCCTTTTGAAGAAGAAATGATGTCAATAGCACAAGTTACGGTACAAGTTACTGCTGCAATAGTAAGCGTTTCATCATTGTAACAAGTATTATCTCCATTGTAGAAACGAATAGTATAAGTAGCTCCTACATTTGGAATATTGGTCTGAATATCTGTACCACTTGTTGGTATTGCGGTAGCTGTGGCGTAAGTTCCTGTTGAAGTTGTACCATTATTGATAAAATACTTGTCTGCACCTGTTACAGTTGTGAAGGTAATTTTACCGTTATTATCAGCCGTGCCATTGGTACAAGTTGCTGCTGTTTTTGCAAGTGCAATTGCAGAAGGTTGAGTACAAGGACTTGTACAAGGCGAAGGATCAGATATAATCTGAGTAATCGAGCAATTTGTATTTACATCGTCAGCGATAGTAATTGTAAGATTACCAGTTCCGATTGCCGAACCAGCTGTTTTTGTTAGTGTAAAAGTCGTAGTTTGTCCGTAAATACCAGTTGTAGGAGCAATTGTATAACCAGAAGGAGCTGTTACTTTATATTTCAAATTAGGAACTCCACCATAATTACTCGCAGGATTTAGGGTAAAAACTCTTGCGTTCGCTGCTCCATTACAAGTTACTGTACTGACACCTGATGCAGTGATAGAAAGCTGCTCGAAAGATGTATTATCGTATAAAATACCAGCTGTAGCCCTATTTGAGCTTGAATTTTTAACAGAAAAAGCAATTCTTTTCATTGCATTTGTAACGGTCAAAACAGCAGAAACTTGTTTCCAAGAGGTTTTGACATTTGCCCAATTTACTGCTGTATCGTTTACAGCAAGAGCACCATTTACGTAACCTTGTAAGGAACTATATGATGATGTATAATAATCAAAAAGTGGTGAAGCAGAACCCGTACCACCCTTAGGAATGTTTTCATTAAAAACGACATAGTCCGCACTAATCACATATCGCTTCCCTACAACATATTTCCCAGCAGTACAAGTTGAACTTGTTGAAAGGTTTGTACCGTTTTCTATACAATAACTATCAGGGTCAGCAGCTTTAAAAGCCACATATACAAAATCAGTACCTTCGGTTGCTCTACTTGCATCTCGAATTAGTTTTGCACCAGCTCCGGAGGAAATATTCCAACCCGACATACCAACTGCATTACCATTTCCTGTGTAGGCTTTTGCATTATTCGTAGGAGAAAGTGTAGCATTCGGAAATCCTTCGTTTGGTGTAAAAGTGCTTTCAAAACCGTAAGCAACAGTAGTAGGTCGTCCATCAGAGGTACAACATTGGGTAAAAGCTATTTTGGGTAAAAATAACAATAAGGCAAAAAGTGTTTTACTCAAGTACATACACGTATATTTTAATTTTCTCATTAATTTAATTTTTATAAATGTAAATGAGCAAGATTTGGTTAAATCTTTACAAAATTAAACCTTTTTTTGCTACTTTATTAAAAATAAAAAGCAACAACAATACTTTTTGTGACATACCAAAATACAATATAATAAATAAAATAAAGGAACATTCCAAATTGAGTAAAAGTATGAAACAAAAATGCTTAATAAATACAAAATGAACGTAATTGTAATGTTTAGTAGTGCATTTAAACTTAATGTATTCGTTTTACTAACATCAAAATTATGCCGATTATTTCAGTTTTTAAAAATAAAAAATCCTATCGCACTACTACGATAGGATTTTTTATTTAAGAAATAAACTACAAAAATGGTTCATCCATGATTTTGGCGGAATAGATTTATTGCGCTCTATAAACCCGTGAGGTATTGAAGACCTCACGGGTTTTACCGTGGAAGTTCCGCCAAAATCATGGATGAACCACAAAAATTTACTTTTTTGTTATTGTTACCGTAGTACAAATCGCTGGCTTGCAACAGTTTGTGCTTGCTACCAATTCTATCGGACAGCACTGCCCTACTGCGCAACCTCCCACTCCATTGGAAGTATAAGTATAAACTCCTACACTTGCGGCGATGTAACTTGATGAATTTGCACCTGCTATGTCTATACCATCTTTTTTCCATTGAATACCTGTAAGTGTATTATCCGAAATTTCAAGTTTGTAAGAATCACCTGGGCATATTTGTTTTTGAATATTGCTCGGAACGACATCAATCGTAGCTGTTACAGTAGTCGAGCAAGTCCCATCTGTGACAGTTACTGTATATTGCCCTGCTGGGATTGCAGCTAAATCTTCAGTTACTGCTCCATTTGACCACAAATAGGTTGGTGTACCTGTTGCATTTGTGACCGTCAAGTTGATTGTACCATCATTGTTAGCGCAAGTTGGGTTTGTACCCGATGCTGTTGCAGAAAGGGTGCAAGTTACTTTAAATCCAAAATCAAGGGAATGATTATTTTGCCCTGCGCTCCCTGTTTTATAAGAAATGACTGCATCTGTACCTACTAATACCGCATCATTGTCTATCAAATCTTTTGCATTTGCAGATATATTTGCAGTTGTTAGTTCTTTTCCCGAAGGAATATTTGCTGCCAATATTTTTACTTCATAATCTGTATCAGCATTAAGGTTTGAAAAATACCATTGGCCACCGTTTGCAGTAGTTGCCCCTGTACCTGTTACTTTTGCGCCTGCTTTCCAAAGTTCTATTACAACTCCATCGATACCCATTTCGCCTGCATCTTGAAAACCATTTTTGTTGGTATCCATAAAAACACGATTACCGATTTCGATAGGTTGAGGCGTAAGAGCTAATTCCATATCTCCTAATCCATTTGCTTTTCCATAGTTTTCTTGCCAACCTCCTTCATAAAGTCGAGCTTGCTTAGACCAATCTCCAATAGTTGCGTCATAAAAAGTTATACCACCTGTAGCCCAATATCCCTCGCCTGTTGTTGGCTGAGTGATAGGAAAAGGGTCAATATTTGTTGAAATTATCTTATTTGTTCCCATGACTTTTGCCAATGAACCCATAACTGTTTCGCTCGTACCGTCACCTGATATATCATCAAAAAACTCACCGACGCCTGCTGTTCCAGAAGCAACATAACCTTGATTCATATTGGTTGTTTGTGTGAAATTTTGCGCACAGCTACCAGTACCTTCCAAATTCCAAGATTTTGATGCTGAATTATAGCAAGCATGCAATAAATCTCCACCTGTAATCGGATTTACAATATTGGTAGTTCCTGATATTGGCAAGTAATTTCCATAACCAAATTTATGACCTGTAAGACTTTGCAAGGCAATAATCATATTGCCTTTTTCGTCAAATTCGATGTCACTTATAGTTGGTTCTGTATAAAAAAATCCACCAGCAGGCATTGCACGACCTGTTTCGACCCAAGTATTTGTCCAAGGATGCCAATCTTTTGTACCATCTCTATAATTTAGATTAATATCTAATACGTTAGTAAATCCTGCTGCAACGTTATTCGGGTCAAAAGACAAAACAAATCCTTTAAGATCTGCGCTATTTTGACTAATATTTGCATCACAAACTGCGCCCAAATAACCAACGCCTTTGTAAAACTTTAATCCCCAAATACGTAAATTACCACCAGTACAAGTAGGTACGTTAGGTAATGTATTGATGTCGTACGATTTTATTTTAGCTGCTAACGCAGCACCTGAGAGTCCAGACAAACTTGAGGCTGCATCTATCTCGAGTAATGAACTTTGTTTGAGATTGGTTACAAATAGTTTTTTTCCTTGATCAAAATAATCCGCATCTCCAAAACTTATTTTACCAATTTTGGCGTAAGCGTCCAAATCACGACTTGGCGTGTACGCTCCGTCTGCAATATAATTATCAGAAGTATTATCTGTGTTAGTTCTTGTGATGCTACCAAGTTCTAAGGTAGCGCCAAGTGCAGGTGTTAATCCTTCCAAATCAAAACCCGTTTGTTGAGTATAACTTCCGTCAGCATTTTTTTTCAAGATATAAACACCTCCAAATCCAAGTGGACCAACTCCAGAATGTCGTTTGGCAAAAGCCGATAAGTAATACAATTGATTTTCTTTATCAAAAGCTACGCCCCAAGTCGTACCAATATCTTCCACCTTGTAAGGCGCAACTTTATCAACCAATGTGGTCAATGCTGGAAATGTTTGGTTGCTGCCTGTGTTGGTATAAATCGTATCAACCGAAGCTGCGTTATTTTTAAAACCAATTACACCTGGTTTTGCCTTATAAACGCTTTGAATTGTACCTTGTGTATAAATTGGTACAATCAAACTCGGATTAGGCAAATTGGTATTGTCCCAATAATCGTCAGGTGTATTTACGGCTAAATCTTGAGTAGAGGTCGTTGGAAACATAATAGAAGTACCGCCAGATGCACCATTTGATGCAAAAGTATAACCGTCAGACAACACAAATTCTAAACGAACTTGCCCAGGCATTGCAGCTGCAACATGGTACTGCCCAGAATCATCAGTCACTGTTCCTCCGCCTGTGTATGTAACAGTCAATGAATTATTGACTGTATCATAAGCGTTCACAACAACGCCAGATTGACCATTTTCATTGTAAGTTGGCGTGGTATCAAAAGTACCATTCGCATTAAAATCTCGGAAAATTTTGCCTGAAACTTGTGCTTTAGAAGCATTGAAGAACAAAACAAGTATAAATACAACTTGAATAAGTTGATAGTATTTTTTTTTCATCATTTTTAGTAAAGATTTCGCATTTTATTAGATAACAGCTACAAAATTGAAAGAATTTTCAATAGATATATTTAATAATGTAAATATTTTGTGACATTGTTCAATTGGATTTTAATAAAAAAATCAAATTATAAAGTCTTTATTTACAGCATTTTACATAAAAAAATATAATATAAAAATAGAATTAATGTAAGTAAAAACCACAACTATTTCATAAACAAAAAAAATCCTATCGTAGTAGTACGATAGGATTTTTTATTAAAAATCAATTTTTAACAAATGTTATTTTCTTGTAATTTTTACCGTAGTGCAAATCACTGGTTTACAGCAGTTTGTACTTGCTACCAATTCTATCGGACAACACTGCCCTACTACACAGCCTCCTACTCCATTAGAAGTATAGGTATAAACACCTACACTTGTAGTGGTATAACTCAATGCGTTTGCGCCAGCAATATCAACTCCGTCTTTTTTCCATTGAATACCAGTTAGCGTATTGTCTTGAATTTCGAGTTTGTAGGTTTCGCCTGGGCATATTGAATAAGGTATATTGCTCGGAATAACTTCTATGGTAGTTGTTGCAGTAGTTGAGCAAGTTCCGTCTGTTACAGTTACCGTATATTGTCCTGCTGGAATTGCGCTCAAATCTTTTGTTGCTGCTCCGTTTGACCACAAATAGGTTGGTGTACCTGTTGCACCTGTGACCGTTAATTTTATAGCTCCATCGTTGTTCGGGCAAGTTGGATTTGTACCCAATACCGTTGCTGAAAGCGAACATCCTACTTTTAATCCAAAATCAAGCGTATGATTGTTTTGTCCTGCACTACCTGTTTTGTAAGTGATGACAGCATCAGTGCCTACAAGAATTGCATCGTTGTCACGCATATCTTCGGGCGTACCTGCTGCGCCTGCACCTGCGTCTGTTTTAGTAAGGCTTTTTCCCGAAGGAATATTTGCGCTTAATATTTTTACTTCGTAAGTAGTTTCAGCATCAAGATTTGTAAAAAACCATTGACCTCCATTTGTAGTTGGTATTGAATCTACTGCGATACCCGCTTTATAGAGTTTTACCACTACACCATCTAAGCCCATTTCGTTAGGGTCTTGAATACCGTCTGAGTTGGTGTCCATAAAGACACGGTTGCCGATTTCGATGGGTGCAGCGTTGCAAAGCAATTCTATATCGCCTAAGCCATTGGCTTTTGCCCAAGGAGAAATAGGAACACCACCATTATTTTGCGGTTCTATTTGATACCAATCTGATTGGTAACCCGTAGATAAATCATACCAATGTATGCCTTGACTTGAAACTGTTGCAACCTCATAGCCTGGCTGTGCAGGCGGCTTAGGGTCTAATGTTGTAGAAACGATTTCATTTGTTCCTGGCAAAATGGCTAATCCTCCGCTTAATCCTTCTTGCGCGCCATCTCCAATAACATCTTGAAACACCTCACCTGTTCCACTTACACCATAAGTCCCTGTAAAATTTACAGGACAAGCACCTGCTCCTTCTATGACAAACCCAGAAACTGCCTTACAAGCCTTTAATAAATCGCCCCGACTGTAATTATAAGGGTTATTTCTGTTACCTGATATGGCTTTATAACCCTGTCCAAATTGATCACCCAATCTATCTCTAAAACCCAACAACATATCTCCATTCGGCTGAAATTCTATATCTGAAAGAATAGGCTGTGCATAAATATTGGAATCATCATTAGGATTAACATAAATTTTAAAATCTTCTGCAGTATTTGCGGTTTCCGCCCAAGTACTTATCCATGGTTTCCAGTTGTCTGGTAAATTTTGCTTAGCAAAATCAAGTGAAAATTCAATTTCGCTGGTAAAGCCTGCTGCAATATTATTAGGGTCAAAAGAAAGTACATACGCTTTCAAATCTGCTCTACTACCCAAAGAACCGTCATTGATTACCCCTAAATAGCCTCTTCCTTTGTAAAATTTTAAACCCCAAGGACGTAAAACTCCTGTACTAACAGATGGATAACCTGATAAGCTACTCAAAATAAATTGGTCTACTGCACCTGGCAAAGCTGTTGAAGTAGTGTTACTAACATCTATTTTTATTAGTGATTTTTGATAAAGATTAACTACCCAAAGCGTTTTCTCATCTTCGGTTAAATCATTATCTCCAAAACTCATAGTACCTACTTTTGCAAAAGCATCTAAATCTAACGAAGGCTCATTTCTTGCACTTGGCATTTGGTAATCTCCTGCTGCTCCTGCTGCAATAGGTCCAACTATATTAGTACGGTTTATTGTACCTAAGTCAATTGTTCCACCACTTGCAGTACTTACTCCTTGTAAATCAAATGAATGAGCAATACTTCCACTTGTTCCAGATGTATAATCTAAAACATATACAAAACCTGGTCCATCTGCTAAAGCAGCAAATCGCTTTAAAAAAGCAGACGTAAAAACTCTTTTTTGATTTTTTTGATAAGAAACACCCCAGACTGTTCCGATTTGATCAACCGTAGCGTCTGTGGTCATATTTGTGGTAGTACCACCATATTGGATTTGCTTAGCCGTATCATCATAATGAAGCAATCCGAAGCCTGTTCGTGTGTTACCAACACCTGAACCAGCATCATGATTTGGAATAACAATTGCAGGATTTGCCTGACAATAATCGCCAGGATAATTCACTCCTAAATCCGCTGCTCCACCGCCTGCTGCAACAAACTGCACCGTAGTATTTGATGTAATACCTTTTGAAGCATAATAAAATGGCGGTAAAACAAACTCGACACGATAAGGTGCTGTGCCACCTGCAATGGAATAATTAC
>JANMGN010000327.1:0-6028 GCA_031374645.1 Chitinophagales bacterium
TATTATTTGGCAAATACACCACAAAATGCTGCATCTGCTGGATTTAAATACATTGGTAGAAAATTCTGGGGAATGAACTTAAGCGCAAATTATTTTGGAAAACGTTACATGGACATCAATTATAATCGCCGCACAGATTACGCCGTTTCGCTTCCATATAATACAGATGTTAAAAAAGCAAATTTAGCACCAGATACAAAATTATGGAACGAAATTATTGATCAACAAAAATTAGATGACGCAATAACAATCAATATTTCTGGCAATAAATCATTTAAGTACAAAAAATACTATATTAATTTTAGCACGGGAATTGATAATGTTTTAAACAATAAATTTGTTTCTTCAGCCTTTGAACAATGGCGTTTTGATGCTGTTAATAAGAATATAAATAAGTTTCCGCCTCGTTATTACTTCGCATCTGGGCGCAATTATTATGCTCAAATCGCATTGAGGTTTTAAAAATAAAAATTCAATAAAATATAAAATTTAAAATTTAATAAAATGAAAAAAATATTATTTTTCCTTAGCGCACTTATTGTTTTAGGCTCATGTGTAAAACAAAAATTTGATGAACCTACTTTGGCAGGTTCTACAATAGATTTTACCTCTAATTCCAGTATTGATAAGCTCAAAAAAAGCCTCACAAAAGATTCTTTACTGAGAGTAACCGAAAATATTATTATAGAAGGTGAGGTTATTGGTAATGATGAAACTGGTAATATTTACAAAGCTATTTTTATTCAAGACGCTACAGGTGGTATAGAAATAAAGCTCAATACCACTGGACTTTACAATAGTTTTGCAATTGGGACAAAAGTTTTTGTAAAATGTAAAGGCTTAATGGTTTCTAAGCAAGGAGATTTAATACAAATTTGTGGAGGTAGCTATGTAGATGCCAAAGGTAAAACTCAACTCGCAGGTATCGAACAAGTCTTTATCCAAGATTTTGTTTTTTCTGGCAAAGTAACAAATGAAATAAAGCCGTTACAAATCAATAATCTAAGCGAATTGGGACCTAATCAGGTAGGTACATTGATTCAATTAAACAATATTGAATTTGTAAAAAAAGACGCTGGTATTCTATTTTCAGATGCAGCAGCCAAACAATACAATAGAAGTATTAATATGTGTAGTAGTGGGTCGAGTTCACTCATCGTCTATACCAGCTCTTTTGCTACTTTTGCAAAAGAATTTACACCTACTGGAAATGGTACGGGTATTTTTATCTACACCACTTATAATAATGCTGGAGAACTATTGATGCGTAATAGTTATGAATTAAAAATGACAAACGCACGTTGCGACGGTTCTACTGGTGGCGGTGGTACAGGTGGCGGTAGTGGCGCAGTAGGCGACCCTATCACAATTGGCGAAGTTCGCACACAATTTACAGGTACAAAAACAACGGTTACAGCCAACAAATTAATCTCAGGTGTAGTTATTTCTGATGCAGTAAATAAAAATTGGAATGGTCAAAACTGTATCGTTCAAGGTGCAGATGGCAAAGGAATTATGATACGTTTTGCAGCAGCGCATCCTTTTTTACTGGGCGATGCTATCGAAATCGGAGTAGGTGGTTTAGAATTGAGCGAATACTTTGGTACGCTACAAGTCAATTCTGTTCCGCTTGCAAATGCTAAAAAAGTAGGCGACGGAACTTTACCAACACCTAAAAAAGTAACTATTGCACAAGTTGTAGGAGATATTAAGGCTTATGAAAGTACGCTAATCGCTATTGATAATTGTAGCCATAGCGCTACAAAATACGCTGGAAATGTCACTATTGATGACAAAACAGGTAAAATGACTTTGTACACAGCGAGTTCTACTACTACTGGTAATACTGCTACATTCGCAACAGCAGTGCCAGTTTCAAACGTGTTAAACTTAGTTGGTGTCGCTGGACAATACGTAACTGCAACAGCTACAACTTACCAAATACTAATGCGCAACCTTAACGATGCCACAAAAGGTGTCGGCGGTGGCGGTGGCACAGGTGGCGGAACTTACACCGTAGAACCTATCGGAAATATTCGTGCTTTATTTACAGGTACTTTGACATCAGTTCCGTCAGGAAAAGGTATCAGAGGTGTAGTGATTTCTGATTTGAGTGGAAAAAATAGTAGCGCATTAAACTGTGTTATTCAGGGCGAAGATGGCAAAGGAATTGCGGTTCGTTTTGCAGGAAATCATTCCTTCGCATTGGGTGAAATCGTAGAAATCAATGCAGGTGGCGTAGAATTGAGTGAATACTTTGGTTTGATGCAACTTAATAAAGTACCTCTTGCAAATGCAATAAGCAAAGGTCCTGGTACATTGCCAACACCAAATGTAATGACTATTGATGCTTATATTTCTAATTTTGAAAATGTGGAATCTACTTTGGTACAAATCAAAAATGCAAGCGTTTCTGGCGGAAAGTATTTTGATGCAACAAGAGGAGCAACTAACAGTACAAAAGGAACTGTAAAAGTAGATGATGGTACAGGTATCATTGATATTTATACAATCGTAGGTGCAACTTTTGCAGGCGATACTGCTCCTGCTGGAAAAGTTACTGTTACAGGTATCGCATCTGAATTTACAGGAACTGGCGCAACTGCAAAGGGCGTTCAAGTTCTTTTGAGAACTGCTGCTGACGTGAAGTAATTTTTATTTCTAAATAAATAAAAAAACGCACAAATAATTGATAATCAATTATTTGTGCGTTTTTTTATTTTATAATATCTGCACTCCTATAACATTTATAGGTTGTAATAAATCCCAATTAGAGCTCGCCAATTGGCTTTTAAAGCAATTGGTTCTGTAAATTGTATTTTGCAACAGCGGATTACTATGAAACTTGAGCCACTGATGGCGAACATCTACATAGTCGTTAATCCATTTTTCTTCATTTCCGCCTTTGTTTGGAGGAAACTCACTGAATCTTTTACGCAAAAAATCCAATACGCTGCCACTTTGTATATAACTATCAAAAATAACCAATAAAGATAACGCTTTTGTGAAACCATTCGCAACAAAAAAAGCAAGCGCAGGTTTCCAATACACATAGTCAAAAAAATCGTCTTGTATTTTTTGCATCATGGGATCTTCTTTACCTGCTTTTATGAGCAGATTTTTAAACTTTGTGCTGTTATACAAAGGTTTTTCGCCAATGGAAGCCAAATAAGGAGTTAAATCCTTGGCAAATTTACCATTTGCGTTGATGTACATTTTTATCAAAATAGCCAAATTGCCTTGTTCTGTCGTTTGCAATTTTCCGTAAGTAATTTGCTTCGTTTGGTTCATGCCGTCCGACATGACCACCAAAGCATCGTACTTTGGTATTTGGCTTCCGTTTTCAAAAGTATAAATTACCTTATATATTTTCGATTTTTGCAAATTATAAGGCTTACTTGTTGGCAAACCTGTACGTGACGCTTTTTTACTCATCTTTATAAACTATGGTTTTTATTTATTACGAACACAAATATAGTATATTCTAAGTAGTTAGGCTGAAATAAGCGAAATTTTTTTGCGAGGAAGTTAAGGGACTTATAAAAATAACAAGCCTCGACAAGGTTTTAAATCCTATCGAGGCTTGATAATTTGTTTCAAAATTATTAATTTATTTCTCCACTGCTTTTTTCATCAAATCCAAACCTGTCTGGTTCATTTCAGCCATTCCTGCTTTTGCATTGAAAAGCCACATAAAAAAAGCATCAACCAAAGGCGATTCTACTTTGAAATCTTGCGTAACTTCTATGCCATTTGCAGTTTCTTTAAAAGAATAATCAAAAGACGGTTTTGCTACAAATGGTTTTTGAATATCGCAACGCATACCTACAAAATTGAACGTATCAATCTTTACAATCTCTTGAAAACCAAGGTCTTTTCCACCATTTCCGTCCCAGTGATATTGTGCGCCTACTGTTCCGTCCGTACCTTTTACAGAATATTTTTGTCCAGGGTCTTGTGCCAAAAATGGCGACCATTTCGGGAAATTATTGAGCAGACGAACCATATCAAAAACCTCTTGTTTCGAGCCTTTGATGGTTACTGATTTTACGATTTGGATGTTTTGAAGTCCAGTTGCTTTGTAAAAACCAAAAGCAAGAAATAATGTGAGTGCAGCTACGATAATTAATAGTATCTTTTTCATATTGAGTTTATTTTTTTTATTTTTATTTAAAAATTGTTAAAATTAGTGTTAGAATTATTTTGGATTTTTTAATTTAAATTACATAAGTACGATATTTCTAATCTCTACTGAACCTCCGATATGAAGAATTGGACATTCTTGTGCGATGGCTGTTGCTTCTTCAAAACTATTGGCTTTGACAATCATATTTCCTCCAATTATCTGATTATCAGACGAATACATCGTATTTTTAATCGAATAATCTGAAGTAACTTGTCTTCCTTCAAAGCCTAATTGGCAAGTGCTGACAAATTTTTCTTGCATCGCCATTTTACCAATATAAGTACCCCATTGTTGTTGAGAAGCATTTATTTCTTCGGGTGTAGGCTGATAATTTTCGTTTGGCTCGAAACGAAACAATAGCATAAATTCATTTTGCTGTGTCATGATAGTTAAATTTTTGAGTTAAATTATTTGGTTTCTACTGCTTTTTTCATCAAATCCAAACCTGTTTGGTTCATATTTGCCATTTCCGCCTTTGCTTTGAAAAGCCACATAAAAAATGCACCAACCAATGGCGTATATACCTTAAAATCTTGTGTTACTTCTATGCCGTTCGTAGTATCACGGAAAGAATAATCAAAAGTTGGTTTTGCTACAAAAGGCTTTTGAATATCGCATTGCATACCTACAAAATTAAGAGCATCAATTTTCATAATCTCTTGAAAACCAAGATCTTTACCACCGTTTCCGTCCCAGTGATACTGTGCGCCTACTGTTCCATCCGTACCTTTTACGCTGTACTTTTGTCCAGGGTCTTGTGCTAAAAATGGCGACCATTTTGGAAAATTATTGAGGTAACGAACCATATCAAAAACCTCTTGTTTTGAACCGTTGATGGTTACTGATTTTACGATTTGAATGTTTTGAAGTCCGCTTGCTTTGTAAAAACCAAAAGCAAGAAAAAGTGCGAGTGCCGTAGCAATAGTTATTAAAATCATTTTATTGGTTAGTTTATTTATTTATTAAAAATTATTTTTTATAATTACTTGATTGTGTGTGTTTTGTGAATTTTATCCATAAATTCTTTCCTTTGAAAAGGACTTAGAATAGGTCGATTTTAGGCTGCTTTGTCGTACGCCATTTTAATCCAACTGATAACCTCTTCGTTAATCTCGCTAATGTCTGCAAGATTGATTTTGTGAGAGCAAATACCATTTGGTTTTTCCGCCTCTAACTTGCCGCTTGGTTCTACGCCTTTTAAATTAAAACCAATTTCAAATCTTGTTTTTGAAGCAGGATTTAGAACGACGAACTGCTTTTTTCTTTTCAAACTAACGTATGTTTTCTTAGGATCAATGTTAAATTCGCCATCAAATTGTTGAATTTCTGCGATTAACTTGTCGTAATAGGCTTTCAAATGTTCTTTACCTTTGTATTGCGTTACGATAAATTCGTTGGCATCGGCAGAAGAATCTGCATCAGAACCCAAGACTTTTAAGGCGATTTCGCTTGCGTAGCCATGTGTAACGCTGTGTGTTTCTTTCAAAAACTTCACGATTTCTCCGTGTTTTGCAAGACCTGCGTTTGTGATTAAAATTGTCCATTCTTCGATTGAATGTCCTGTTTTTTCTTTTACGTTTGCGAGCATTGTTACTACTGTCTTTTCCATTTTTATTAAGTTTTAAATTATTATTTGTAAATTGTTATTTGTTATTTGATACTGCAAAGATGCGAGTGTTTTTTTGTTCTAATCTTGTCATAAGGCAAGAAGTGTTTTTTTTTGTTTTTTTTGTTTTTAAATTAAGCGTTGTGTTTTTCGTTATTTGATGATGCAAAGATGCAGGTGTTTTTTTGTTCTAATCTTGTCATAAGGCAAGAAGTGTTTTTTTTGTTTTTTTTGTT
>JANMGN010000413.1:0-8133 GCA_031374645.1 Chitinophagales bacterium
GCATGAATAATTAATTGCGTGTAGGTGTTTGCCATTTTTATTTCGTTTATAAAAAAATGTTTCCGTGCGTTATATTTTCCGTGCGTTTATATTTTTCGTGTGTTTATATTTTTCCGTACGTTATCACGTACGGCTACAATAGGGTCGCAGCTACGCAGCTCAATAAGCTCCTTAGGAGCGCCCATATTATAGCCGTGTGCGTCAGCGCACGGAATTTATGCGTTATATTTTTCGTGTGTTATCACGCATGGAATTTATGCGTTCATATTTTCCGCACGTTATCACGCACGGATTATTTATGCGATTATTCTAAAACTCCTCCATTCCGCCGCCTTGAGGTCTTTGCGTTGCTTTTTTCTTAAAAATAGAAGCGTCTGCTTTTCCAAAATAACATTGCAGCGTCAATCTAAAAAAACGAGTATCTCTACGGCGCTGAATATCTTGTGTGAAATAGGCGGTTTCAAAATAGCGCAGATTTCTTCTCGTATCAAAAACATCACTTACTGTAAATGTGATAGCACCTACCCGAGCGTTGCCAGCAGGAGTTGCTGCTTTGGAAGGCATGAGTGCGCCAAGCGTAATATCTTTTTTGAAAGAAAGGTCTAAAAACTGATTTTCACGCTCTATGCCTTGTAAAAATATACGAGGCGATTCGTAATTATAAGTTGCTTGTAGGCTGTATTCTTTTGGAAATTTGTAGGTGGCGTTTATTTTTCCGTTCATCGCAAAGCCTTGACGTTCAATGTTTTGTGCTTTAAAAATTAGGTTGAAAGCATTGATGTTGGTTGTAAATTCGAGTTTTTTATTCCATTCCAATTTCAAGGTATTGTCTATCCCAAAACGCAAACCACGTGAGCCATTTACAAAAGTATTGACTAAAATAGACGTGTCTGCAATACTCGGAAAAGCAAACGGAACAATCGTATTTTGCTCATCACGGAAGTACAAAGAGACCAACCAATTATTCGATTTAAACAATTTATTGTAATTTAATTCTATCAAATTGATAAATTCTGGTTGCAAAGATGGATTTCCCACTTGTATATTTTGGCGGTCAGCCATACGAATAACAGGCATCGTACGCATCCAATCGGGACGATTTATTTTTCTACTCATATTAAACTGTACTTCACGATTTCCAGCCATCTTTTTCGCTAAATAAACACTTGGAAACAAAGCTCGGAAAAAATCTTTGCCCGAAGATGGATAATTGTAACCAAAATTTTTGCCTGCAATACGTGAATCTGCATTTAAGTTCGATTGCTCATAACGTACGCCTGCCTGATAGCCAATGCCTTTCCATTTGCTTCCATAATTCACATAAACGGCATTAATAAGGTCTTTTAGTAAAAAATCTTGCGTAAAATCCGTCAAACGTTTTGCAGTTCCATTTTCATCATAAGCATCATTGTAAAACTGTTGGTCACGAAAATTGCTGCTACTTCTTACGCCATATTCTACTTTTGTACTATCGTTCAAAGGGTTGGTATAGTCCATTTGAAAAACAAAAGCATTGCCTTGGTTAGCACCAGAAATCAAGTTTTTCATCAAAAGTTGTTTTCCAGAAACAAGATTATCCGTTGTGAGCCAAGTAGCGGCATTGTTCGCAAAACTACGGTTGTAATTCAGGTCAGTAATCAGTTCACGCCCTTTTTTAGGAAACGTTTTTTTCCAATTCAAAGACACGCCCAAATTCGTAAATTCATTGTTCGGATTTATCGTACGCAAACCTCTAATCACAGTATCTTTTTGCGGAGAACGAATCGTATAATTTTGAATATCCTCCATGTTGTGTTGTCCATTGCGGTAATTTCCTGACAAAGTCATCGTATTTCTATTGTTAATTTGCCTTTCCCAAGCCAAACTACCATTTTGCATGTGGTTATTGAATAAAGAATTATTGACTTGGTCAAAATAATTAATAACATTTCCCTTGTTCAAATTGGTGCGATTGGTAAAACCATTAGACGGCTGATTGCTTTGGTTGCGGTTAAAAAAACCAGTAAAATTATTTTTTCCTCGCTTATAACTCAAGCTAAACGTAGCATTGTAGCGGCTGCCCGTACCTGCACCGATAGTCACAAAACCATTGTAGCCAGGTTTTCTGTTTTGTTTAGAAACGATATTGATAATACCGCCCGAAGTTTGCGCCTCATATTTAGCAGAAGGATTGGTTATAATTTCTACTTTTTCAATCTGATCCGCAGGAATTTGGTTCAAATTGAGTGGAGTAGGGCGACCATCAAAGTAAACTGTCGTTTCATTGTTGCGCAATTTTGCTTTTCCGTCTGTGTCCAAAGAAACCGAAGGCACAGCTTTTAAAATATCTTCGGCAGTTCCACCTACCGAAGCCGCATTTCTACCAACATTGAAAACTTGTTTGTCGAGTGCGAGTTGAGATTGCGCTTTTTCGGCAGAAATATTTACATCTGCAAGGACTTTACTATCCAATTCCATTTTCAAATCGCCTAAATCTTGCTCAATATTGTCAGGCGGCGAAACCATAACGACTTGTGAAAAATCCTTGTAACCTACGAAAGTAACACGAATTTTGTAACGCCCAAAAGCCAGTTCTTTCAGGTTAAAATCTCCGTTTTCTTCAGTCAAACCGCCCGTTATCACACTGTCTTTTTTTCCTCTTGAAAGCAAAAGCGTTACAGAAGCATACTCTACGCCTTTTCGAGTTTCGGCATCTAAAATACGACCATAAACACGACCAATTTTCGGACCACCGCCCATTCTACCGTTTCCGCCACCGCCTTGTCCAGAAGGTCTTTGAGCAAAGAGATTTACACTACAAAAAAATGCGAGTATAAGTATTGAATATTTCATATATATTATTGTTTTATTGTACAACAAATTAATTCCAAAAAGGTTAGACTATTCTAAGTCGCAAAAGTAAAGTTTATATTTGAAAATAAAATGTTATTTGAGAAATGTCAAATTTAAAGATACGTTTTTTTATAAAATAAAATAAAATTTTAAATTTATAAAATATTCCAAATGAAATACCTTTTATATTAAAAAATATTTTATATTTGTGGGAGTTTAAAGGTGTTTTGCACCAATAAAAACTATTTTACAACTATTTTTTTAACCAAAAATTTTACCAAAATGAAAAATTTTATCTTGTGTTTATTCGCAATTGCTACATTCGTAGCTTGTCAGAGTAAATCAACAACACCAACTTCAACTGTTGCCGAAACGACTACAACCGTCACTACGCCAACGCCTGCACCTACAACTTCTACCACAACTTGCTACGAAAAAAGAGAAGGTAAAGACCTCACTGCCGTAGAATTAACAGTAACAAATGATGGTGTAAGCGGTTATTATGCTTGGGAACCTCACGAAAAAGACGGCGCACACGGCTTTTTTACGGGTACAAAAACGGGCGATTTGATAACTGTTACCTACACTTATATGATAGAAGGTTCTATTCAAAGTGAAGAGGTGATGTTTAAAATGGAAAACGGAAAATTACTAAAAGCGAGAGCCGAACTAACAGACCCAAAAAATGATGGAAATCTTGTTATAAAAGATAAATCAAAAGTAAAATGGTTAGAAATTTTAACGCCCGTAGATGCTGCAAAAGTGGCAGGTGCTGTCAAAAACTCAAAAGAAATTTACGCCATGATTCAAAAGGAACAAACTATCGAACAATCTAAAAAGAAAAAATAATTTGATAAAAGAAAATCCGCTTAAACTGTAGAGTGTAAGCGGATTTTTTTATAAAAAATTGATTGTCAAGTATTTATAATTTTTAATTATTCATTATAAATTATTCATTAATTCTAAAACTCGTTCCTTCTATTGGCAATATTTACTCGAATACCACCACCAATGTAATTCGTAGATTGATTTCGGGTAGCATCTGCACTTTTTTGTTTTCTATAAAAATAATGCAAATCAGCGTACATATTATGAAAAATTTGGTAGCTTGCATTTAACGAAAGCATCGTAATATTGGTGCTGATACCTTGTCCTATAAAATTTCCAAACTGATTGGGACGATTTTTATAATCTTTAATAACATTTTGTCCGTAACTAAATCTACCTTTCAAGCTATCTTCGCCAGTCAAAGTTTTTATAAAACGAGCATCTACCACAAATTTAGGCGTTGGCTGATAGCGAATATTCACAATTGTTTCTTTAAAATTTGCACCCAACGGATGTGCCAAAGGCTGATTGCTATTCGCATAATTCGTGAACGAATTGTCATGTGAATAGATGTATGGACGAGCCAAATTATACTCCACTTGAGCATCTAAATGGTCAATACCAGCCACATTCATATATTTCAGACCTGCTTGAATAGCGTATTTATTTGCCCACCAACCTTTTGGAGTTGTACCACGAGGAAGAATATACTTGAAGTTAAATTCATCTAAAACGAATTGTCCGTATAAACTAAAACGATTCAGAAAATTCCATTTTCCTTGCGCTCCCAATAAGGCATTATCTTCACTATTTCCCAAATATTCTACACTTCTATAAAAGATAACAGGATTAAAATAATTCAAATCCCAGCCACTTCCAGGGCGACCGCCATAAACGATGCTTTCAAAAAGGCTAAAATTAAGATTTTTTGTAATGTTATACGTCAAAAAATGCGTTGCTAAGTGTTTTTTCGGCAAATAAGTATCTCCTACGGAAGACGGAGAAGTCCGCATTTCGGTAAATAGGTTTTGATATTGAAATTTCCCAAAACGAGTATTTATTTTAAAATACAAATGATAAGGCGAATAATCCGAAAAAATCATAGAACGTATGCCGTCGCCTACGTAACTCGTGCCATGCCCAAACTGAAAACCAATATGTTTGGTCACATTAAAACCAACATAACCATTGGCAATCGAATAATCATAGCCACCAATTTTTGAGCTGACAGAACTAACGTATGGCTTGAGCAAATTCACGCCAGGCGCGGCTGTATCACGAGCGATTCGGTCACGTACATAATAGGGGAAATTCGCTTGGGTTTCTATCACATTGGCATAAAAATAAACACGGTCGTCTATACCGCCACGAATTTCCAAACCACGCTGATTTAAAAATTGAATTTGAGAATCTCTTGTGTCTTTAAAGTATTTTACATTCAAAATTGGATTGATACGCAAATAATAAAACGGTTTATCTAATTGAAAAAGGTTGGCTGGCGTTTTGTAAAAATACTTCAAAATTGGTTTACGTTCTATAAATCTATTGTCAGCAAAACTCGCTTGTGTTTGCGAACCAGTAGTCCAAGTCACGCCACTTGTGTCTTTATAGGTAATATTCTCTCGTTTTCCAGCCACTGTTGTAGGCAATTCAGCTTGTTTTAGCCATTCATTATTGTCTTTAAAAAGCCAGTACAAATCCATGCGGTCTTTGCCCGAAAGCAAAACACGGCTGGTATCCAAATCTAAAGCATAACGAACGACATCGCCACGAAGGTAAGGTTTCAAACCTGTGCCGAGCGTAAAAGGACGACCCGTTTTTATTTCCAAACGGTCTATAATATGGTACGCATCGTTGCCCAAAGGAACGATTGTCCCCTGCGAAAAGCCATTTTTATTTAAAATAAAAAATAAAAAAAGTAGGATATAGAGATTTTTTTTCATAAGATGTTTAGTAAAAATAAGTAATGATATAATAAAGATAGTTACCTGAATTATTTATGTAAAAAAGCTACGATTTAGTCACGATACTTTGTTTATCGACAAAATATTGCAAGCAAATTCAATTATAAATTATTCATTTTTAATTATTCATTAACCTCAAGCAAACGGATTTTTAGGCAACATATTTACCTTATAACCTTCATTTCGTAGTGCGGTTATAATTTTTTCGTCAGGTTTTTGTTTAAAAACAACACAAGACAAATGCTGATAGGGTAGAAGACCGATTTTACAACAAAAATCATACATTCCTTTGCCTATTTTCTGACGTGCGGGAGATTTCCAACGCAGTGAAGGCATAGAATTGAAACCTTTGTGCGCAATACAAGGCAAATCCAGGGCTGCCGTCATTTTTTCTATTTCTCGAACAGATATTTTGAATACAAAATTCCCTACGGTTTCGTAAGAATATTGATTTTTCCAAATTTTTCTCAAAAGCTGCGGATTAAATCTATCCAGCAAGTTGCGTAGAAATAATAAGGGAACAAAATCAATATTAAGGTCATTTGGTTCGAGCAAAATCAATCCTTTTTTTGAAACACGCAGCATCTCGTAAAAACCAATTGCAGGACGAGGAAAATGATGATAGGCTTCTTTGCAGCAAACAAAATCAAATGAATCGTCACTGTAAGTTAGTTTTTCTACATTCTGAACATCAAAATTATCTATATACCCTTGCGCCTTTATGCCCGACAAAATCCTATCATTGAGGTCAGTTGCAGTCGCTTTTACGCCTTGTTTTTTCAAAAAAGCAGCATCAATTCCTGTACAATCGCCTACGGTAAGCCATTGCTCGTTAGCGGTTGCGATCGGAGCTATTAGCTTGAAAAACAAGTTGTTATAATAGTGAATTGGGTTATTTTCGTCAAATAAAGCATCTACATAAACTTGATTGTTAGAAGTTTCTAAAAATTCTGTGTGACGCTGATAACTCTTACTTTCGTACATTTTTTGTTATTTTGCTTGATAAAAATACAAAGGTAGTAGTATTTTGAGAAAATATGTTTCTATATATAGAAATAGTTTGTATTTTGTTTTGGTGCTGTCGAATTTGTAAGAGCTTAGTTGGCAGGTAAAACGGACTTCAGTCCGTTGCAATAAACGATAGAATGTCGCAAAATAGAATCATTTGTAAATTGTCACGGACTAAAGTCCGTGCTACCTAAGTTTTTATGTTTAATTTGATAATTTTTGAAAAAAATGTCAAATCTTGCAATATCAAAACCTGATTTTTAGCCGAATATCTATACAAATACTACTTACAATTGACTTTTACGAAAAAAAAGTAACAATACGTATAAAAAAGCGTTTGATAAAATGAAAAAATTAAGTGAATGTCAAATACCGAAAATAATATTATCCGTCGAAAAGCTATTTTTGTTCTTAATCCATTTTCAGGTGTGGAACAAAAACAACTTATTGAAAAAGAAATACATAAATATATTGATAAGTCAATATATGACTATAAAATAGTTTATACAGAATATCCAAATCATGCGACCGAAATAGCGGGAGCGGCTATCAAAGAAGGTGTTGAAATGGTCGTTGCAGTTGGTGGCGATGGCTCTGTAAATGAAGTTGCGAGTGCGCTTATCGGAACAGATGTTGTGCTTGGGATTTTGCCCGCAGGCTCAGGAAATGGTTTTGCGATGCACTTAGGATTGGGGCGAAATATCCGAAAAGCAATTGGAATTTTGAACAATGGAAAAGTTCGTACGGTGGATACTTGTACGATAAACGGCAAACCTTACGTGAATTTGGCAGGATTAGGTTTTGATGCAAAAATTGCTTACCGTTACAAACGAGTGAAAAAAAGAGGTTTTTGGGGCTATTTCAAATTTGCGTTGCAAGAAACACAAAGTTTTGAGTTTCAACATTATACGATTAAAATTGACGGAAAAGAAGTCATCAATCGTAAATGTTTGACGGTCGTTATCGCAAATGCTCCGATGTATGGATATAATTTTATCATCGCTCCAAAAGCAGTTCCTGACGACGGAAAACTCGAAATTGCTGTTTTTTACAAAGCAAAAATGTGGCGATATTTCATGTCCCTTTGGCGTATGCTCAATCATTCGATGCACCATACGAGCCTTGCCGACCGTTTTTCGGGCGAAGAAGTAGAAGTCACTTTTTTCGAGCCAGAAGCCTACGCACATACCGATGGCGAAGGGTTTTTAGTCAGCGAAAAGCAAATTTTTAAGATAAAACCAAAATCTTTGAAAGTTTGGGTCGGAAAGTAAAGTTTGAAAGCATTAGTTTATAGGAAATTTCTATATTTGCAAAAAATATACCAATGCAAATATCAAAAAATACAGCTTCGTTACTTTTCATTATAGGATTATTGCTTTTCGTTTTATTGCGATTACAATACCACCAACTTGCGTTTCATTGGGACGAAATGTGGTCGTATGTACCTGCTGTACGAGCCATGCACGCAAACGGTGTCAGTATGCTGCCGTCCTCCATGAAC
>JANMGN010000417.1:0-6841 GCA_031374645.1 Chitinophagales bacterium
TCATTGGTAGATGCGATTCGTCGTGCTACGGATATTATGATGGCAGGTAAAGTAGCTGTTGTGGCTGGTTACGGTGACGTAGGAAAAGGTTCTGCAGCTTCTTTGGCTGGTGCAGGTTGCCGTGTAATCGTTACTGAAATTGACCCAATTTGTGCGCTTCAAGCTGCAATGGACGGTTTCCAAGTATTGAAAATGGTAAATGCTATTCCTTTGGCGAACATCATCGTTACTGCAACTGGTAATGTGAATATCGTAAGCGAAAAGCACTTCCGTTTGATGAAAGACAAGGCTATTGTTTGTAATATCGGTCACTTCGATAACGAAATCGATATGGCTTGGTTGAATGGTGCTTATGGCAGTACAAAAATCGAAATCAAACCACAGGTAGATAAATATACTATCGATGGTAAAGATTTGTTGGTATTGGCTGAGGGTCGTTTGGTAAACTTAGGTTGCGCAACGGGTCACCCATCTTTCGTAATGTCAAACTCTTTCACAAACCAGGTTTTGGCGCAGTTGGAGCTTTGGGATAATTATAAAAACTACGGTAACGAAGTTTATATGTTGCCTAAACACTTGGACGAAAAAGTTGCTCGTTTGCACTTAGCAAAAATCGGTGTGGAATTGGAAGAGTTAGAAACATACCAAGCAGATTATATTGGTGTGCCTACGGCTGGTCCTTTCAAACCAGAATACTACCGTTACTAAACTACTGTTTTTCAGTATTTTACATATTTAAAAAGCGTGATACAGTTGTGTGTCACGCTTTTTTTTGTAAAAACTTACTCCAATTTATTTATCTCCGTAATGACCTTTCAAAGAATAAATCACAACTTCATCGTCATTCGTTTGATAAACGAGCCTATTTCTGTCATCAATTCTGCGTGACCAAAAACTACTCAGGTTACCACGCAAGGCTTCGGGTTTCCCAATTCCTTCATAAGGTGTGCGACGACATTCTTCAATCATACGAGCAATACGTTGCAACGTTTTTTTGTCTTCTCGAGACCATTCTATGAACTCGTCAAATGCATCTTCAGCAAAACTTATCTTCCTCATGGTATTAAAGTCTTTTTATACGATGCAATATTGACAGGTTCATTTACCACCAACTGGTTGGTAAAAGCTGCAAAATCACCATCTTCAAAGACGTATCTTGTAGTAGAATTAAGTCCTTTTTGGATTTTTGCTTCTAAAATTTCATGTTGATTTTCTTCCGTTTCGGTCACTACAATACTGATTTTCTTGCCTGTAAATGCTTTTTTTATAGCATCTAACAGGTTTTTATTCAGTTCGTGCGTTTCTAATTGAAATGTTATTTGCATATTATTTGTGTATTTTAGGGCAAATATACGTTTTTTTTTTTGAAAAAACAATTTTATCTATGATATTAGGCAACTTTGAAGGATTACATTTGTAACGTTGGGCAACCGTGAAGAATTGCCCCTACTGGACTACAATTTTTACCGTTTGCGTCCTGCGATTTGCATCGCTCAATTTACAGAAATACAAACCTCGTGGCAAATCTTCTACATTTATATTACCTTGATTATCAATATTTTGTGATTTTACCATTGCGCCTACACTGTTGTACAAAGCTGCGTGAAGCGTTTGCACATCGCCTTCCCATCGCACGTTAAAAGTGCTTGTTGTAGGATTGGGATAGAGTGAAAGATGCTGGACTGATAAGGCTTCTTCTGTGGAAACGGTGCAGTTTGTGCTGTATGTTGCGGTAGCGTCTTTTGTCCAAGAATTTCCAATATCAGATAAGTCAGCTACTTGAATACATTTTAGGAGTGGATTGTTTGTTGCGTTAAGATTTGGTAGTTTACTTTTTCCTCCATTTTTTAGATTGAGGCCTGTAAGGTTATTGTAATGGCAATAAAGCTCAATTAATCCAATATTTTTACTAACATCTAAATTTACGAGTTTGTTAAAAGGACAAGATAATTCAAGTAATCCAATACTTTTACTAACATCTAAATTTGTAAGCTGATTATTGCGACAAATCAAAGAAATTAGTGCAGTATTTTTACTAACATCTATGGTATTTAGTTGATTAAAACCACAATCTAAAGCAATCAATGGTTTGTTTTTACTCATATCTAAATTTGTAAGCTGATTTTCTGAACAATTCAAATAAGTTAACACAGTATTTTTACTTAAATCTAAATTCGTAAGTTGATTGGAAGCACAGGCTAAGTCAATTAATAAAAAATTGTTACTCAAATCTAAGGTTTTGAGCTTGTTATTGTCACAGATGAGTAAATCTATCATAGAGTTATTACTAATATCTAAGGTTGTAAGGCTGTTGTAATGGCAATACAAATCAGTTAGTGCAGTATTTTTACTAATATTTAAGGCTATAAGTTTATTATGGTAACAATTTAGGTTAGTTAGTGCAGTATTCTTACTAACATCTAAGGTTGTTATATTATTATACTGACAATAAAAATCAGTTAGCTCTGCATTTTTACTGAGTTCTAAATTTGTAAGCTGATTTTCTGAACAATTCAAAGTAGTTAGCGCAATATTTTTACTAAGATCTAAACTTGTGAGCTGATTGGAATAGCAATGCAGAACCGTAATTTTAATAAATTCTTCAATTCCAGTCAAATCTTTGATTTTTTTACCTACAACAGCTATACTACCCGAATACGCAACCGCCTCACTGACCTGTATTTCGCCATCGCCATTCGTATTAATCGCTGTATTTTTAATTAATTCTTTCTTAAAATTCGCATCAGTAATATTAACAATTTGTGCGCTTAGGTTTGCTGCAAACGATGCTGCAAAGAGAAGATGAAGTAGTGTTTTTTTCATGATTAAAAATTTGGTTTTGCTGTAAGGCTGTTTAGAAAAATATCTTATACAAATATACAATAAAAAATGTGTACAGGGGAAATATTTTTTATTTTTTTTGAAAAAAAGGTATCTCTTTTAATAGTATTTTACATATTTAAAAAGCGTGATACAGTTGTGTGTCACGCTTTTTTTGTAAAAAACTTATTTTTTCATTCGTAGGAAGCGAAGCGTATGCTCGATGCAGCGAAAGCCACTCACTTGTTAGAATTGGCTCTATTCCTGCGCTTTCAAATAGATTTATGGATACGACAAATTTATTTTTTAACTTGTCGTATTTTTCTAATTACTATATCTCATCTTAAGAATGTTTATTTTGCTAAAATTATTTTATTTTATCACATTAAACTTTGAGAAGTAATAAAAAAGTATCAATTCATGAAACCTTTTTTTAAAAACAAGCTAAACAACACCAAAACGCCGTGTAAACCTATGAATATCAATATTTTAAATGGGTCAAAAATAATATTTTGCTGAAAAGAAAGACTGTAAAAAATAAAAGCCAAAATACTCAAACTCGATACGGTTAGTCCAATTTTTCCAAAAGATTTTCCTTCAAAATACTGTACATACAGCATAAAAAATCCACTCATCAAAGTAGCGACCACAAAAGGGAAGGGCATCGGTGTTATCTGACTTGCGATAATTACCGAAATCAAATGTACTATCGTGATGTAATGTACGTGCAGTTTATTGCGAAAAAACATCGGCAATGCTAAAAATGGCGTAAGCAAAGGGTGCAGATTAAATTGATTGATAACAAAATAATGTACAGCATTTAAGCCCAAAATAAAAGCTAAAACATAGAGCCAGGTTTTTTCTCTTAACAAGTATTTTTGATGATAAATAGCGGTATGTGTCGTAAGCACAAAAAGACAAAAAACAGTAAAAAGTAACAGCACTAAAAATCGAACAGGTAGGTAATCGCCCAATTTTACGACCGAAGTTTGCTCTTTCAGCGCATTTAATTTATTGTAAACGACAGGTGTTATTTTTTTTCCTTTTTTAATTATCAAATCGCCTATTCTTATCGTATCTCTATGATTTTCAAGGAGTTGTGCGATTTTTTGTTGTTCTATTTCATTTTGTTTGTCATCAAAAATCAAGTTAGAGACTATTTTTTTTTCTAATACATTATACAAAAACTCAGGTTCACGTAGCGGACTAAACGGCAGCGAATCGGATATAAAATTATTGGCAGACGCAGGCGTAAATACTTTGCTCGAAGCGATTTCTGTTGCTAAATCGCCACGGCTAATCTTGATTTTTGTAGCCACAATTTTTTGTTCTACTACACCTCGTTCGTAAATTGTTCCTAACAATTGTTCGCCATATTGCAAGTATGTTTTAGAAAATTTTGCTACATCAGGAAAAGAATTGTCTTTTTTTGCCAAAGACAAAGCACGCTCAAAATCTTCGTTGAAAGATTTTAGTTTTGCGGGCAAAACATCTTGATTGTACATATATATAGGTGTATAGGCGACACTATTTTTAGAAAGCGAATCAATCGTTTTAGTAGGCAAAGGGACTAATACGATTTTTGTAGCGTACAAATCATCGTATTGCCATTTTTGTCCTTCCTCAAAAACAAAAGTAGCCTCGTTGCTATACGAAAACAGCAACGCCAACGCAACACCAGCCGCTGCTGCTATTAAGTATTTATTAAAAAATGGATTTTTCCAGAAATAAGTTTTGCTCATAGTGTTCTACTAAATAGTTGGGCTAAGATAATCTCCACCTTTTTCTCAGTCGATTTTTTTAATGATATAAATAACTTCTTTATAGTCAGTCTTTTATATGATTAAAGAAAACGCCAAAAAGTTATGCCTATTTATTTAAGCCTGTATAAAGCACAAAAGTAAATAATTTTTAAAAAATATTTTTAAAAAGTTTTTTTTTTTTCAAAAACATTTCTACCTTTGCACTACCACGCGACCAGCTCCTTGAAAACTTCCTCAGGGCGGAAACGCAGCAAGGATATTAGGTTGAGCGGTGTGCGTGGTATTTTAATTTTGAGGCATCGGATAACTTCGTATAAAGTTATCCGATGTTTTTGTTTGAGGTAACAGAATACTTTGTAGCTTATGGGTAGCGTGGACTTCAGTCCGTGACAGTCGAAAAAAGTATAATTATTCGATATTCCAATTGAGTTTGCAACGGACTGAAATCCGTTTTACCTGTACGCCAAATATTTGAATACCTAAACAAAACTAAATGATATTTTTGTAATCAATTGATTACAAGTTATTTATAATTATTAATTTTTAATTATTCATTATTAATTAATTAAATTTTTTTTATATGAAATTTTTTATCGACACAGCGAACCTCGACCATATCAAAGAGGCAATGGATTTGGGTATATTAGATGGCGTAACGACTAATCCCTCTTTGATGGCAAAAGAAGGTATTACAGGTACTAATAATATTTACAAACATTATGAAAAAATCTGTAAAATCGTAGATGATGGAGATGTAAGTGCCGAAGTTATTTCTACGGATTACGACGGAATGGTGCGAGAAGGTAAGATTTTGGCGCAAATTCATGAGAATATTGTCGTAAAAATACCGATGATTCGGGATGGTGTAAAAGCTATTCGTTGGTTCACTGACAATGAAATAAATACGAATTGTACGCTGATTTTTTCTCCAGGGCAAGCTATTTTGGCTGCTAAAGCTGGTGCAACATACCTTTCTCCTTTTGTAGGTCGTGTAGATGATATTTCTTGGGACGGTATTTCTTTGATAGAAGACATCGTGGAAATTTATCAAGCGCAAGGCTACACTACAGAAGTTTTGGCGGCTTCTATTCGTACGCCTTTGCATATCGTACAAGCGGCACGTGCAGGCGCAGATGTAGTGACTTGTCCGTTGAGTTCTATTTTGGGCTTGTTAAAACATCCTTTGACAGATATTGGTTTGGAGCAATTTTTGGCTGACCATAAAAAAGCTAATAATTAGACCTCATCTAAATCTTCCAGCCTCATATCGACCTTACCCGAAAGGGAAGGAGACAGAAAGAAGACTTTAATGTGCTGAAAATAAATTAATGATTGAAGATAAAGGAGTAGTTTTTTACTTACAATTACTTTGTTTTTAATGAATATAGGAAAAAACGCTGATTTTTTAAGTAAAATCAGCGTTTTTTTTGTGAATACGTAATTTTAAGTGAGTTGTGAAGCTGCAATAGTAATTTTTCAATTGGAAATATCGTGAAATTAAAAAAAACACCACTACATCGCAGCCTGCGATGTAGTGGTGTTTTTTGTAGAAAAAAGCTGTAAAATAACCCACCTAAAACTGCACTCGATACAAAATATCAGGTAAAAAACCAATCTGATAAATGTAATATGCCTTTTGGCGTTCCAAAGAATAACGCTGTTGAAAAACATTGTTGTGGTTGGTAACATTCAAAAAGTCGAGGTAAAACTGT
Organism: Chitinophagales bacterium; assembly: GCA_031374645.1. Classification (GTDB taxonomy): domain Bacteria; phylum Bacteroidota; class Bacteroidia; order Chitinophagales; family Saprospiraceae; genus CANHEE01. The sequence continues at coordinate 6,296 of JANMGN010000417.1, forward strand.
TGTGTAAATTTGCGTTTTGTGGAGTTGAGCGTGTAACCAACTCTTACATTCCAGCGAAAATAAAGGGGTTGCTGTTGGCTAAAAGCATTGCTATCGTCAAGGATTTCACGTTGCAAAATTTTAGAAGCCACTTCATTTACAGGTGTAAAATAACGTCCGCCTGCTGTGGTTAGTTTGGTATCGAAAGTAAACGCATTCTGCTTGTTTTTACCAAATTTGAACTCTTTTCCGAACAAAGTATTCAAAATATAACGGCTATTAAAAGCGGTATTTCGCTCTACGCCATCGCTTCCTTTGTATTTTGCTTGAAAAAGAGAACCCGTCGTAAGCATATACCAACCTTGTGAAAAATATTTTTCTACAGTTATTTCCAAACCATAATTTCGCCCAGTTCCTTTATTTTCCAAACGCCCGATCTGTGGAAAAGCAAAATCAGCACCAGTATTCAAAAGGGAAAAACTACTCGCTGTTTGCTCCACAGGTACTCTATCCAAAAGTTGATAATACAACTCTATTTTACCGTGCCAATCGCTGCCTTTTTTGATG
>JANMGN010000453.1:0-2671 GCA_031374645.1 Chitinophagales bacterium
TTCTTTTTCATTTTTTGATTTAGCAACTTGATAAGCCTTTTCGATAGTTTGCAAAGCGAGGTCATCGTGCTCGCTGAGAGTGTATATTTCGGCAAGATTTCGCAAAGAAATAACTATACCAAGCTCATTATTGGGTCTATATTCTGCGAATTTTAAAGATTTTAGAAAAAACTCTACCGCTTTTTCATTGTTTTCGATTGTATAATTGAAAGCACCCAAGCCGTTGTAAATAATTTCACGTGTTTCTATATCTTCGCTGGCTTCGGCATAAGAAAGTGCACTTTGATGATAATCTTTTGCTTTTTGGTAATCGCCATATTTCCTAAAAACGATAGCTATATCGTTGCAAATAATAGCTTTTTCTTCTGTTTTTATCCCGATGACATGCAATGCCTCGACGTATTCTTCAATCGCCTTTTTGAGCATATTTTTTTCTTCATAAATATAGCCCATTGCCCGAAAACATTCTTTTAAATCTTTGGTGTTTTTGATTTTTATAGCATTTTCTTTTGCTATTTCTAATACTTTTTGTGCTGCAAAAATATCATCTTCGGCATATTGGTAGGCGAGGTCGAAGAGCGCACGGCTTCCTTTTTTTTCTAATTCCTCTTTCGGAGGCAAAGTTATTTCTTTAGCATAGGCAGTCTGCTCCCATGAAAATAGGAGGAGCGAAAGTATGGCGTAAAAAAATAAAGATTTCATCGGCAAAGCTGAAAATTAAAAAAAGTCAGCAGTTTCTAAGGCAACTTGCTTTAAAAACTGCTGACTTTTCACGTTGCTTAGTTGCAATTTTGATGTTTAATCTATTATTATATCTGGAGCAATAGTGTTCATTGCATTGCTACCAGTAGGTCTTTTACGCTTGTCCCAAGGGTCTGTGTAAGTACCTCCGCCGCCGTCGCCACCTTTGATGGCTTTTGTTGCATTTAAAGAAAGAATTTCATTTTTTGATGCATTTTCGCTAACAATTTTTAAAGATTTCATAGTCGTAAATTTTAGATTTGGTAAAATAAATTGTTTTTTTTAGTACTACAAATATAGGAGATATAATTTCTATTTTTTTTATTAAAAATTGCATTTTGTGACACTATTAAATTGGGTATTAGTATCGTAAATACTTATAAAACAAGGAGTTGCATTTTTTTAACTTACTTATCTGTTATATTTTTTCGGCATAAAAAAATCCTACTTTTATTTTAATGAATAAAATACAATACCCTGATTATCAATACCTTATTTATATTTTTAAAAATAAAAAAATATTTTAAAAAATGTTTTGCACGAAAATTAGTCGAAATAAAAAAATAAAAAATAAAATTTTTTATAGCGTAAACTTTAAAAACTCGTCGTAATTTTACGGCTTAAACAAATGATATAAAAGTTATGAATAATATTTTGGTTATTGGAGCAGGACGTTCTGCAACGGCACTTATCAATTATTTACTTGATAATGCTGCTGAAAATCAATGGTTTGTAACCATTGCTGATGCTGATTTGGAATTAGCGAAGCAAAAAGTAGGACAGCATCCGAACGGACGTGCAGTTTGGCTCGATGTTCAAAAACCGAATGACCGCCGAGAAATTATTGCTCGTGTGGACGTAGTGGTTTCTCTATTGCCTGTTTATTTGCATTGGGATGTAGCACAAGATTGTATCAAACTGAAAAAACATTTGGTAAATGCCTCGTATGTAACCAAAGAAATGTACGGTTTGGGCGAAGAAGCAAAGCGTTTGGACTTGATTTTCATGGGCGAAATGGGTCTTGATCCAGGACTTGACCACATGAGTGCGATGCAAAAAATTGACGAAATAAAGGCGAAAAATGGTAAAATAACTGCTTTCCGTTCTTATACGGGCGGTTTGGTTGCACCAGAGAGCGATAATAATCCGTGGAATTATAAAATTAGTTGGAATCCGAGAAATGTCGTACTCGCAGGACAAGGCACTGCTCAATACTTAGAAAATGACAAGCACAAATATATTCCGTACAACCGTTTATTTACACAATTTGAAATTGTAGATATTCAAGGAATGGGCGAGTTTGAAATGTACGCCAATCGGGATTCTTTGCTTTATAAAGAAACTTATGGTATTCCGAATACACCGAATATTATACGAGGTACTTTGCGTAGAAAAGGTTTTTGTGAAGCCTGGAATGCACTCCGAAAAATTGGTTTGACCGATAATTCTTATCCGATAGTTGATTCCGAATCAATGAGTTACCATGAATTAATGGAGGCTTATGTTTGGAAAACAGGTACGGGTTCTGTGAAAGATAGGATAGCAAATTTGGTCGGGACTACACCAGATTCGGATATTATGCATAAGTTGGAGTATTTAGGTTTGTTTAGTAAGAAAAAAATAAAGATGCCTCACGCTTCGCCTGCACAAATTTTGGAGCAATTGCTGGTAGAAAATTTGGCACTCGAGCCAAACGACAAAGATATGGTCATTATGCAACACGAATTTGATTATTCGATAGGCAGGCAGCGCCGCCGTTTGACTTCTACTTTGGTTATGAAGGGCGAAAACGCAAGCGATACAGCGATGTCACGTTTGGTTGGTTTGCCTTTGGCTATTTTTGTAAAATTGATGATGCAAAGAAAGTTTTCACATACTGGCGTAAATATTCCGATTATGAAAGAAGCCTACGAACCAGTTATCGAAGAAT
>JANMGN010000469.1:0-2887 GCA_031374645.1 Chitinophagales bacterium
GTAATTAATTATCCCTGATGCTGTACCAATAGTTTTCACATTAAGTTTTATACTACCGTTGTTAGCGGTAGTTCTGGTAGGCGGAGTTGCAGTATGTCCCACAGAAACAATATTTGGTCCTACATCAGCACCGCTACATTGTGCTGGTTGATTATTTTCGTAAATCACCTTTGGTTCATCGTCACTATAGATAATTGTGAAAGCACAACAGCAAAGAAACACTTTAAGTGTTTCCACGCATCCTGTGGTTTTATTGGTAGCTGTGAGTGTGTAATTACCAAACTGTAGCCCACTAATATCTTTTGTATCCCATTTGCCGAAGGGATATTCGTCTAATACCCATAGGTATTCCCAATCGTCAGGATTTGTTACTTCAACCTCTATAGAGCCATTTTTGACAATACTAGTAAGTTTGATACTCTCTCCTGCATAACAAGAGGTAGGATTTTTTTTATATTTAATTTTAACACTCCCTTCTTTTTTCTCCAAATCAAAGCAGCTTCGTGCTTCGCAGCACTTGGCATCTTTGACTGTTACGCAGTAGATACCAGGTGCTAAGCCTGTGATTTTAGTTTGGTTGTTCCACTCTGTGAGAGGCGTATCAACGAATTGGGGCGGACCGCTTGGGCTGGGTTCAAAAGTCGTAACTGACCAATCTATGGTAAATGGACCTTCGCCTTTGATGTCTGTTAGGTCTATCATGCCGTTGCTTTCGCAGCCCGTAGGCGGCGTGAGTACGGCGGTCACTTGTGCTTGTATTCGGCAAATGCCGAGCAGCACAAAGATAAGGATTGTTAGTTTATTTTTCATTTTTGTGTAAGTTTTTTAATTTCTTGATATAAATTTAGGAAATCGCCCTTTACGAAAAGGGAACGCAGCATTGAATTTTTTGTTATTGTTGTCGTCTATGTCATAATAGATAGTTTTTCTATTGACAACATCAAACTCTACTTCTGTATGTTTTAATTTTCCAAACCACTGGCTTTTTATATCGATTACAAACATACTTTTTACCGTAAGTTCTACTCCTTTGGGACCATTAGGGTATATTGAGCCTGTTCCAGCACCAGCAATATATCGCCATGTTCCATCTACTTTTTCGTAAATGCTGTAATCACGACTAGAAAGTCCTAAAAAAACTACTTCAAAAGCTAATTGAGTACCGTTAAAAACTGCTTTGCCAACAGGATTAGCAAAACCTATACTAATAGTATCTATTTTTCCATTATCTTCTATACAAAATAAATTGGTATAAGGGTATTCTCCTGCATAATGTTTAAAAGGTTTATTGTAATCCACATAGTGAAATAGGGTTATGCCTTTTTCTTGTAGTAGTACTCTTCGCTCCTGCGCTTCCGACTGATAGCTGAATAAAAATATTATATATAGCGTTGATAATATATTTTTTATCATTATTTGAAAATTGATTTTGTGAAAGAAAAAGAATTAATTACAAGTGTAGGGTATTTGATACAAAGGGGTTTCATTTTCATATTTCATTACGAGGTAGTGTAATACTTTCATATCATCTAAGAACTCAGTTTCAATGGCATATCCATCTACACTTTGTGCTTCCCAATCCAAGTTACTTGAAAAAGGGCCTGTCCCATACGAAGGGTCATAAATTTTACCATCGGGCATACAGACCACAGCATGGTCTTGAAATACTGTTTCTGGGTCTATCATACCTTGTGCGGAGTCATCTGTTTTATCGCCTCTTGTTATGAGTGTGCCGTTAGGTGCAGTAAAAGGGTTTCCTATTGCATAGTTGGCTGTATTTTGTTGCATTGGAATTTGAAGAAAGTTAGTATATTTTTTACCAATGAAATAAAATTTGTCAAAGTCTAATTGCTCCCATTTTTTCACTAAAAATACTATTCGAGGATTTATCGGATTATTATCAAATGTATTTTGGTACTTAGATATAAAGTTATTACCTATCTCAGGATTGACGCTTTGCGGAAGCAAATAAGTACCCGAACAGCCTTTTATATTGGGGAGCGTACCGTGCATTCCCAGACAATTTCTAAGAAACAAGCTCCATTCTCCACAGTTAGCATCTTCATAGTTGAGCAATCCAGCCATACCTCGACAGCCAACACCTAATGGATTATTTGCTCCCCAATAAGTCATTTTATCAAACTTAGGTTTATCAATTCGAGGAATTTTTAGTGTTTTAAATACCTCCCAGATTTTAGCAAAAATATCTTTTTCATCGCTTAAACCTTTCGCAGGCTTACAAGCATAATGAATAACGGAGTAAAATACCCTGTCATCGTCTAAGTTACAACCATTCAATTGGCTTAATGGCACATACAATGGATTTTCACTTGTCCCAGCATCTTCCCAAGTCTTTTTATTATCAAAACTTACTTGCCATTTGATGGTAAATTTATCAAAATAATCTATCATATTAGCGGTAAAATTTTTACTAGCTTTTTGTACATTGTAAGTACCCCTTGCACCATTGATAGTAAGTACTTGTTCTGAAAAAGTGATGCCATTTGAGGCTGCTCCTTTGGCAAAAACTTGTCCTTGCGGACCACTTTCACAAGGGAAAGTAAACGTAGCTTCTACTTGTGCGGAACTTCCTGCTACGTAGCCTACTGGTTTAAGTTCTGCATTACCTTTTGTCCAATGTGGAGCAGTAAAAGCAGCGTGCGGCTGATAATCGTGATGAATAGTGATGTAATCAGTTCCTGCTGTGCCTTTGAAAGATACAGATTCCAAAACAGCTTTGCATTGGAAATTAAACACTATCGTTTCCTCTTCTCTTCCTTGTCCAAAGAGGGAAACCGTAGAAACCAACATAAATAGAAGCAATAAACGACTTCTTAAATAAAATAATTTTTTCATAAGCGAAAGTTTTTTAGTTGAATAATAAATT
>JANMGN010000495.1:0-5281 GCA_031374645.1 Chitinophagales bacterium
GCGATACATTGCGCCACTGATCACGATAAACCATCGAAACACGGTATTTTCCAGAAAAAGCTCCAGTGAGCGCAGGATTGAGCGTAAGCGGCGATGCGTAAAATTGTGTAAAATGCGAATCTTGTGCAACTGCCTGATTTACAATACAATACGTTGCTAATAAAGCCAAAAATATCTTTTTCATTGTCATAAAATATATACTACTCATTCGTTTTTATTTTTAAAAATACAAAAGTACAAATAAAAATAATTTATATTGGTATAGAAACGTTGAGAAAACGTCTAAGTTACAAAAGATATTTGAAAATAATAGTTATTTTTACGCCCAGATTTAAAAATTATACAATTAGTCAATTATCAATACCAAATAATACTTATAAATGAGAGTTTATTTAGATAACGCAGCAACCACAGCCATGCTTCCAGAAGTCATAGAAGCAATGACAACTGCAATGCAAACACTTCACGGAAATCCTTCTTCTATTCATGGCGATGGGCGCAAAGTTCGTGCTGCCATAGAAGATGCAAGAAAACGAGTTGCCAAATGTTTTGGCGCATCTATTGGAGAGATTTTTTTCACTTCGGGTGGCACAGAATCCAACAATATGGCAATAAAAAATTCGGTTCGTGACCTTGGCGTTACTCGAATTATTACTTCGCCTATTGAGCATCATTGTGTTTTGCACACGGTGGAAAATGTAGCACATTTTCAAAATATAGAAACGATTTTTGTGAATATTGACAAAAAAGGACGTATCGATATGCAGCATCTCGAAATGCTTTTGAAAGATGATGCAAAAAAAACACTCGTTTCGCTCATGCACGCAAACAATGAAATCGGGACATTGAATGATATTCATCAGATTGGCGAATTATGCCATCATTATGGTGCGTATTTTCATACAGATACGGTGCAAACGGTCGGGCATTTTCCGATAGATGTCAATCACTCTAAAATTCATTTTTTCTCTGGTGGAGCGCACAAATTTCATGGACCCAAAGGTTGTGGATTTATTTACATTAATGGCGACGCAAAGTTAAAACCTTTCATAGACGGTGGCGGACAAGAGCGCAATATGCGAGGTGGTACTGAAAATGTTTATGGAATAGTAGGCATGGCGAAAGCCTTAGAAATCGCTGTGGAAAATATGGAAGCGAACAAAAATCATATTGAAAGTGTACGCAACTATCTGAAAACGAGGCTTTTAGAAGAATTTGAAGATATACAATTCAATGGCGATTATGAAGAGAATTACCTTTATACGGTGCTGAGTGTTTCGTTTCCGCCTTCTCCAAAATCTGAATTATTACTCTTTAATTTTGATATTGCTGGCATTAGTTGTTCTGGCGGAAGTGCTTGTAGCTCGGGTGCAGAAGGTGGTTCGCACGTTATCGCGGGGATAAATGGCGCAGAGGAACGCAAAACAATTCGTTTTTCTTTTGCAGAAAATAATACAACAGACGAGATAGATTACGTGATTGAAAAAATGAGAACGATGGTTAAAACGTTTGAAATGGCGTGAGTAAGTAGGTTTAAAATAATCGACAATTTTTTACAACAATAAAAAATTGTCGATTATTTTTATACGCCTACCTACCATTTCTCAAAGTAATCCTCAATACCGCAATTATAATTCTCGTAACCCTCTTTTTCGTCCTTGAATTTTGTTCTCCAAGGCGATTCATAACTCCATGACGATGGTTCAAAATCTGGTAAAGAATAGTCCTCATGATTTTGTTTTTTGTACCAATTATTAAACTCTTTTTGTCGATGACAGAGCGTGATGTAACGCCCTATCATGCGTGCCGCATCTGCGTCTTTACTGTATTCAAATGATTTTTGGAAATAAAATTGTGCTTTTTGATAAGGTAGAAGTGCTGTTTGGTCTTGTGGAACGGCTTTGTCTCCGTCTGACCTTACTATTTCTCGCATATACCACGACTTTCCAGCAATTCCTGTTTCATAATAGGCTTTTGCCAAACGCATATATTCGTAACCCATTTTTTCAACTTTTCCCTTTGCGATGCGTTCTTTTAAGTCAATCATACCTTTCACATAAGCAGTTTTACAGCCTTTTGCCCCTAACTCCGTAAAAGGATTATTAATATTATTACAATAAGGTGTACGCAAGAAATAATCATCTGGAATTTGTTTCCAAACCTGATAGGCAGCCTCCAATTCGTCACGGTTAAAATAATACATTCCCTTGTAATCCAACAATTTATACCTATCGTATTGCTTGCAAAGTTCGGGCTTGCCCATACGATAATCGGCCCAAACGGGGTCGTGGTAAAAAATATCTTCTTCGGATTCTACTTCTGAAACACGACACTCATAAGAAATAGGTTTTGAAGTCAAAAATTTCTCAAAAATCGTTTTTTGCTTTTCAGTTTTTTGAATAATACTCAATAGCTGGTCATAATCATTTGGTTTTGCGATTTCCAACATCGTACGATACATATTTTTATCTACCCAAAAGGTTTTGTAATCGCCATAATTGCGATTAGTGCGGCTCAATAGGAGCGAACCTTCTGCAATATAATTTTTTTGAATAAAGTATTTACCCAAAAGCAACTCTAATTGCCCGACGACATTGCGATAATCAACGATGTTTTTTTCTTCTTTTTTCAAAAATTCAAACAATGCTAAAATAGCTGTTTTTGCTTTATTATTAATTTGTTTTTCGGCATAAATAGTATTCAGATAAGCAATCATTTTGCTATTGATAAATACTTGTTTATCAGCGTTTTGAGTATTTTTTATCAAACCTAAAAAACGTCGTGATGTAGCATAATTACCATTGAACCAAGCCATATATGCAGTACTCAAATGCAGGACATCACGCTCCGAACTTTTGCCTGAAAGCGCAACTATTTGCAACCATTTTTCCATTTTTTTAGCGTATTCTTTATCCTTACTTAGCCAAAGCTTATGATAGTAAGCCTGATTTTTTTGAAAAATACTGTCAGGTACTTTTGAAATATCATCGTAAGAATCTGTACTATCATAATAACCATAATCTGTCAATTCCTTTGTTTTTACCCAATCTTCGATTTTTTTGATTTCATAATAAATTAAAATGGGTAAATCTTTATTTTTAGGGTCGAGCTGATAAATTTTTTGTAGTTTATCAAGGCAATGTCCTGAATCATAGTAAATTTTGACTGCCAAAGCAGCTGCTTTATCTTTATGATTATGTATCGAGGTCACAAAATCTCCTTCTTTTTGCTCTTCAAAAGGGTCATAGTTATCTTCTTCGTAACCAAAAGCATGATAAATATGAACTCTCCTTCTATCTACACTCGTTTGGAAGGCTTTAAAAAGATAATTCGATCTTACTTGTCCTTTAGCATATTTCGCTACATAAAATAAAGCCGAGCTTTTGACCCAACTATTGACCTTTGAAGTTACAATACGCTCCTTATAAATACGATGAACGGCAGCACTATCGTTTGCGTAGCTGTATAATTTGATGAGTAAATAAGCAGTTCGCAATTTCAAAAAATCGCTTTTTGTATTGCCATACATCGCCTCGCCTTGTTGCGCCATTGCCGCGCAATTTGGGCTATTACCGCCCTTAGGAATAAAATAGTCATTTTTCCAAAGGTCAGCATGATTATAGACTTCTTCACAACTTTTAGCAAAATCAATGTATCGCTTATCTTCTTGATATTTAGGAAGTTGTAACGCTTTTATAAAGGCATTTTTTTTCAAAAAACCATTGTCATCGTAGCGGTATTGGTTAGGTTCTACTTGATACAAAATGTGATGAATATCACGTTTTGGTACTTTATTATTCAAGTGCGCTGCCCATTCTGCTACATTCACGACATAATGCGTAGTGTCACGAGGTGCAAAATGCCCCATATATTCGACTTGTTGCAAGTGTATTGCATGAGCATAATCATAAGGAATACCACCATCCATATTGTGTAAATGCGACATAAATAACCAAAAACTAAAATGAGTAGGGCCCGAAAGACAAGCCTTTGCATTAGTCGAAAAAATAAATAAAATACTGATTATGAATATTTTATATAAAAATTTTATTTTCATTTGTTGTATATTTTTAATGCGTTTAAAAAATCTTTGCGCTCAAAACGGCTCAATATTTTTTCATCTAAATGATAAAAAGCGACATAAGACTTTTTACCGTGTATGGCTTTTTTACCCAATTCAGCTGCTTGTTGTAGCGATGTTGCGTCCATATATTCTACTTTTATTTTATCGCCTGTACGGTAAAAATGACCGTCAAAAGTGGTATCTATCTTTACTTGATAATAATGGTCTTTTTCTTTCTTCAAAAAAGAAAATCCGTCTGCTTCTCTTGGCGAAACGCCATTGTGCAACGCTACAAAATCGCCATCGTGATAACCAACGGCCCAGCTAAAAAGTGGCAACGCTACATCCAACGGCAAAGGATATTCGGGCTGATTATCAAGGTAAGCGGCAGCTTCTTTGGCATCAAAAACAGAATTAGGAATATCATAACGCTTTAAATCTTGGAGGTTATAGAGCATCAACATACCTTTATCTACGGGAGGTACGCCTGTTTTTTCTCGATAGCGATATTGGTACAATCTAATCGTTGCGCTCAACGAAATTTTGCCAATTGCTTTTTTGAATATTTTTAAAAAATCAAAATATTTTGCTTGTGTCGTGTTTGTCCAATCACAATCTATTTGAATCTCTTTGATTAACGGGGAGCTATTGTTACTAAAATTACATTTAGAAACAATTTTATCAGCAAGCCCAGTAAGTTCATTGTCAGGAATCTGCTCAAAAACTCTGTTTGTGATAAAGATAGTTGGCACATATTCCATGATTGTATCAGCTTCGGGTAGCGTATTGTGAGAGCGAGGATACGCTCTATTTATTGGACTCCAATCCACGTCTAATATCTTGATATACAGTCTTTTAGCTTCTATTGAATCTATCATAAAACTCGACTCTTTGTTTGTCATGTAGTCATTGTAAGAAGTATAATAATCATCAGCACCATGATTTTTCCAGTAGTAAAAAGCAGGTAAAGTAGGACTTGTTTTTTCCTGCTTACAAGCATAGCAAAAGCACATGAGGAGTAATAGCGTCAGCGCACGAAAATAGGTAAATTTAGACATATTGTTAGTGTAGTTTTATGCACAATATTACGCTATTTAGAGCTAATATATTGTATTGAAAATGTATTTTTTAGATTAAATAAAAATAAAATTTATATTATCATATTTTTAGGTTAAGAAAGGAATATTAGGAATAAAAAACTCGTAACTTCGACCGCTT
>JANMGN010000540.1:0-2251 GCA_031374645.1 Chitinophagales bacterium
ATAATTAAAAATGAATAATTGAAAATGAAGCGTAACTAATTGACTATAAGATATTTATATAAATTATTCATTATTAATTAAAAATTATTCATTACAAGTTTTTAGCGTATCTCATATCATATTGCGCCACGGTTCTTTCCACAAAATTTTCAAAAAGTGCCTCTTGCTCGGCAGGAGTTTGCGGTAAATTTTCGTTGTACATGCCTTTTGTTTCACGCTGACGGTATGCCTCGTACATTGTCACGGCAGCAGCGACCGAAATATTCAGACTTTGTACCATTCCGACCTGCGGAATGATAAAATTTCCATCGCAGGCTTCCAATAATTCCTTTGAAACGCCCTCTTTTTCATTACCAAATACCAACACGACTGATTCTGTGAGGTCTAAAGCGTAAAGCGAAACTGCATCGGACGAAAGATGTGTTGCGTATATTTTGTCATAACGACTTTTTACGGTATCGATACATTTTTGCACATCATCAAAAGCCCAAACATCGAGCCATCTGCGAGTACCTGCCGAAGTTTTTTTACCCAATTTTACCTTAGAGATTTTCATCTTTTTATCAGTAACTATTGTAAAAATTTCCTTTACGCCTACGCTATCTGCTGAACGCATCACTGCACCCAAATTATGCAAATCGTGTATATTTTCCAAAATAATACTCAAATTAGGTTGTCTTTTTGAAGCAACTTCTCTTATTTTTTTTTCTCTACGAGTGTTCATTTTTAGTTAAATTAAAAATTAAAAATGAATAATTAAAAACTTATTATATAAGTGAATTGTAATCAATTACTTAGATAGAAATTATTCATTATTCATTAAAAAATTATTCATTACTTGCACCACGGCTTCCATTACATATTTTTTACCATCAAAATCAAAAAGTTGCTCTTCGGTAGGGAGCATTTCTTCTATGACCAATTGTGAAGGTACTTTTTTCAGAATTCTTGCAAAAAGTGAAACCAAAAGCGGATTTTGAAAATCAATCATTTGTGGTTTATAATCATCGCCTTGCGGAGCTGCCGATTGGTTTGATAATCCATTTTGCGGCTGAAAATGAGGAATAGACACATAGACCAAATTAGGTAAATCATTATTATTTTGCCAAGTTTGCACTGTTGAAAAATAATCATTTTCCGATTGATTTTTCTGTAAAAAAGGCAATTCTGCAATATTGAAAAACCAAGTCATGCGTTGCGTAATCGTCTGATTATCAATACAAATACGTGGTTTTTTATGTGCTGAATATTGTTCGTTTATGAAGTCATTAAAAATCCTAAAATTAGCAATTTTGTACGAAAAAAAATGCAACAATTGGTAAAAAGGCGAGCGAAACGAAGGATGCTCAATTCCTAAATCTAAGGGAATTACACGCTGCTTTTTTTCTTGATCAAATAAAATCCATTCGTTGTCTATTTGCTTGATTGTCAGGTTTTTAGTTAGGATATTTTGTTCAGAAAAATGCAAAGTGTTTGGTGCAGAAATCCCATAATCGAGCAAATGCGGATGCTGATTGGCATTAAAAAAAGAAGCATCGTTTAGTTCTGCGAGTACAAATGGATTTTTTAAGTTTTCAGTTTTAAAATCTGCGCTTATTTTATCGTCAAAAAGCGGTAAAAATCGAGCGAATTGTTTTCCGAAACCAACCGAAGCTCCATTTAAAACAGCTTTGAGATGCCCATTTTCTCGAAAAGGTTGCAAAATAAGATTGACCGAAGGCGAACATAAATTATCTTTTTTTTCTGAAATCGATGTCACAAAAGTAGTGATTTCGTAGAGTATTTCAGCGCTTATATTCACTATGAAATCATCATTTCGTAGTATTTTTTTTTCAAAAAAATTACAAATAAGCTGCTGCTGTTTATTATCAAAACTAATCCTATTATCCGAACTATTTTCCTTATGAAAAATAGCTTTATACAGCTCTATTATGCTTATTTCTTTAAGTGGTGTTTGAGCTAAAAAAGTATTTATTTTTTGAGATAACTCACTGATATACAGAGGATAAACTATTTTTTGTATGTTGCAAAAAGTAGTGCTTATACTGTCATATAAGCCACTTAACTGCTCGTTGTAAGTATCTAATTCGCTATGTGAACTTGGCGTATCGAGGTAAAAAAACTCTTCTTGCCTTAGCTCGAAATTATCAATTGTTTTTTCTTGAAAAAATAAATCACAAAGCGAAGTCAGCTTATCATAAGTCGTTTTTTCAGCTATGTCAATTTCGCTTTTAACACTTTCTAAAAGTTC
>JANMGN010000598.1:0-10400 GCA_031374645.1 Chitinophagales bacterium
CAAAGTCAAAATTGAACTTTATATTCAATATTTCAATACCAACTTGGCTAAACCTTTTATTTGGAAATTTGCTGGATATGATACTAAGAAATTTTACAAGCAGAGCGATTCTAATACATAGAGCATTTCATATCTAATACAGTAGATATATCGCTCTTTTTGGTAGAAATGATGAAAGGTTTTAGTGGTTCTTCTACTTTTTTGAAGCCTGACAGTTGGAAACTGATGTTTGATAAGAAACTTTCGCCAATGCCAACAAATATGAACGTCAAAGAAGATAATTATGGTACATTTTGGGTTTGGTTTAAGAGTGGCAGATTGGGACATACAGGCGAAAATCCTGGATTTTTTACTTTTTTTGCTTTTTATCCTGATAAAAAAACAGGTTTTTATTTCTCAGGAAATGTTGATTTGGAAGAAGGAGACGATGCTTATACATTGAGCGAATCGCAACAGAAAATTATCACAATAATCAAGGAATTTGAAGCAAATTAAGAGGTTTTTATACAGAAAAACACGTTTTGAAACTTATCAAAACGTGTTTTTTTATACCTAAAATCGACTTTTAATAGTTTTCAATATGATTTACTACAAACATTTTTTCTAATAAATCAGGCAAAATTGTAGTCGAATTGCTCTTAGCAAAAGGTTTTATATCTGCAAGAATGTGAGCAGAAGATGGTCGTGTTTGTGCTTCAGTTACAGTCAATGCGCCATCTGGAAAAGCGAGTACAATGCTAAGATTTTCGCTTGTATTTACTAAATTATATGTTTTTTTTTCATCGCCAATACTGCCGCTTTGTTCAAAAAGTATTTTATTTTTGCCTTGTCTTAGATTAAAACGCAAACCTTTATAATTACCTTCGGGAACATTCGTAATTTTACGCCAAGTATTCAAAATATCATTTTCGTCAATACTCAAAAGGGTTGTATCTGCTGTAATTTTCAAATAATTACCATCTTCTTTTAGTAGCTCTACATCAGCAATTTGATAACTTAAAGTTGTAACATTGTAGCTCTCATCAAGGCTATTTTTGTAAAAAAGACCATTCAAAATTAATTCTTCCAAACCTATGCGGTTGTCAAATTTGAGCAATACCGAGCCTACTTTCTGAGCTGTATTAATAGGTGCAATATCAGTTTTTTTACAAGCATAAAATACTGATAAACAGAATATTAAGATAAAATAAATGCTATTTTTTTGCATAAACTAAGGTATAAAATATTTTATAAAATAAGGCTTCTGTAACTTTATTGCAACAAAGTCTTATCTGCAACATCGCCTGTTTGAGGCGCACCTGCTTTTATCCATTGCTCAATAAATTTGAGTTGATTTACAGTAAGATCATTGTCGCCAAGCGGCATAGAGCTGCCATATTTATAAGGCGATTTCGAATAATTACACTTTTGGTACAAAAAACTTTTATCCAAATCATTCGGTACGATTTGTTTCAAATTAGCTTTTACAGCGTCCGCATTTTTGACCGTCCCGTTAAAGATACGAGTATAAACATCTGTACCTTTCAAAACCAGATTATGTTGTTTGTAGCCGCTATCGCCTGTACTTGCATGACAACCCGATGTAGCACATTTCGTATCAAATATTTTTTGTTGGATTAAGCCAAAACTATCCGTAGTGACTACGACTGGCGTTACAGTTTCTTTTTTGCAAGCAAAAATCAATAGTGTAGCGAAAACAAAAGCATAAGTTATTTTTTTCATTTTTTAAATTTTCTGTTATTTAATGTTACAAATTTGCAAGAAAAATTTACTCCTTGCAAATTTTTAGGACGAAAACGGCTTTTTTCTACACTAAAAACACTGCACGATACCAAAATAGCCTGTACCTTTGCATTAAGTAGCTGGGCTAAAATAACCATAATTTTTTTAAAGGGAAGTCGTTGTAAAATAACAACATAACTTCCTTTCAGTCAGTTACTTATTTTATTTTACAACGACAAAAAAATTATTGATTATTTCTATACGCCTACTTATGAAATTAGAATTTAACATAAACGATTGGATACACCGCCGCTGGGCATGGCACGTTGCGTATTTTCTCTTATTCATTGCAGTAACATTTATTGGCTTCAATCATGATTCCAATTATTCGTATTTTTTTGAACTAAAAGTTGCAAGTATCGAAATTTCTTTAAATATCATTGCGACTTATGTTTCAGCACGATTTTTATTACCTTATTTCTTATACAAAAAAAAGTTTATTGCATATATAGTTGCCCTAATTGCGCTAACTGTCGCATTTAGCTATCTGAACTATACCTTATATCGTCGGTTTTTCTCGAGCGAGATAATTAATAACCTTTCTACAAGCAGTTTTTGGACATTTTATATTTTTTTATTTCTTTTTGGAACTACTTTAAAATTTGGAAAAGACACCATTTTAAAAGAATACGCTGCGCAAAAAACCGAAAAAGAACGGCTTTTACAAGAAGCTAATTTTTTGCGTTCGCAATTGTCAGCGCATTTTTTGCTCAATTCTATGAACAATCTCTATGGGCTTTCAGTCGTAAAAGATGAACGTTTGCCCAATCTAATGTTGCAACTTTCAGAGCTGCTACAATACGCTTTGTATGATACACGTGAGGCTTATGTACCGCTTCGTGGCGAGTTGGAATACTTGAAAAATTACATTGATTTGATGAAAATTCGCCTAAGTAAAAAGGTAGAATTAAAGATAGAAATCGATGAAACTTCAGCACAAAATCTATTTATTGCACCTATGATTTTAGCAACTTATGTCGAAAATGCTTTCAAACACGTTTTAGAAAATACTGATAATCAGCGTTTTATTTACATAAAAATAAATATTTATGAAAAAACGCTAAATTTAATGGTAAAAAATTCTTTTGCAGAAAATGCTATTCAAAATATAGAAAATACCAACAATCGAAAAGGCGTAGGATTAGAAAATACAAACCGACGTTTAGAATTATTATATCCTGAAAAATATATGCTAAATGTAAAAAATCGCAATGGTGTGTATGAAGTTTTTTTAGAAATAGAAACCGCTTAGTTAGGATACTTAAAATTTGAAAACCCAAAATAAAATTCAATAAATATGATACGCATCTTAATCATAGACGACGAACCTATCGCACGTCAAATCGTAAGAACTTACGCTGAAAAATGTGGCTTTTTAGAGGTCGTTGCAGAGTGTGAAACGGCTCTCGAAACACTCCCTTATTTACAACAAGGCAATATTGACGCATTTTTTATGGACATCAATATGCCTGGTGTAGATGGGCTTTCGTTTATGAAGGCTTTGAGTGAAAAACCAAAAGTGATTTTTACGACCGCATATAAGGATTTTGCGCTTGATGCCTTTGAAATAAAAGCAACCGATTATCTGCTCAAACCTTTTTCTTATGAGCGTTTTTTGACAGCAGCCGAACGCCTACAAAGCACTGAAAACCAAGAGATTACGAGTGAAAATAACTATATCGTGATAAAAAATGGCAAAGCACTTCATCGTATCTTTTTTGAAGATTTACTGTACTGCGAAGCACAACTAAATTATGTTCGTTTTGTGACAAATGAAGACGAAATTGTAGCTTATCAGACCTTGACAGATACCGAAAAACTCTTACCAAATACGGTTTTTGTACGCTCACATCGTTCTTTTTTAGTCAATAAAAATAAGGTAAAGACCATCGACGGCAACCAAATTATTTTTGATAAAAAATATACTGCCATGATAGGCGGAAGTTATCGAGATACATTTTTGGAATTGATAGGAATGTAGCTTTCGTTTTTAAAAAATATTCAAAATCGCAGTCTTTTGTCCTAAAAAATAACGTACTTTGCGCTAAAATAAAAAAATGACAAAAGATTACGATATGTTTGCCAATCGTTTGGCAAAAATGTACAAGCATATATCAAAATGGGCGAGAAAAAACAAGGTAACTTGTTACCGAGTTTATGACCACGATGTACCACAATACCCTTTCGCAATAGACATCTATCAAAATTTTGCTTACGTGACGGAGTACCAAACTTCGTACCCTATGACCGAGGAGGAACACCGCAATTGGTTAAGCTTTTGCTTAGTCAAAATGGTGGAAGTTTTTGAGATGCCCTTGGATAATATTTTTTACAAAACCCGTAAAAAACAAAAATGGTTGCAACAACACGTCGGTTTCGATGAACCTGGTTTTCAAGTGATTGCCAAAGAAAATGGCTTAAAATTCAGAGTAAATATGACCGAATATTTAGATACTGGATTGTTTTTAGACCATCGGAACACCAGACAAATGGTCAGAGAACAAGCCGAAGGCAAAAAAGTATTGAACCTTTTTGCTTATACAGGCTCGTTTTCGGTGTATGCAGCAGCAGGCGGTGCAGCTAAAGTCACAACCATAGATATGTCGCACACCTACTTGAATTGGGCACAAGAAAACATGAGTTTGAATAATCTTTTTGACCACGAAAAGCACAGTTTTATACAAGCTGATGCTATCGAATGGCTCGCAAATCCTACGATTTACGATTATTTTGACATTATCGTATTAGACCCTCCGACCTTTTCTAATTCTAAAAGAATGTTAGATGTCTTGGATATTCAGCGTGACCATGCTACGCTAATAAACCAATGTTTGCGCAGACTTACAGCAGACGGAGTACTTTATTTTTCTACTAATTTTAGAAAATTTCAGATGGATGCCGCACATATCGCTACGCACAACATAAAAAATATTACGTCGCAGACTATTCCGAATGACTTTCGGGATAAAAAAATACATTCTTGTTTTAAGATAACAAAAGAAGCGCAATTAATGAATAATGAATAATGAATAATGAATAATTAAAAATGAATAATTAAAAATATAAATAATTGAAAATCAATTGATTATGAAGTATTTATATCAATTATTCGATTATCATAAAATGAATAATTTACCATTTAAAAGTTGTATTACAGAGTTGCACTATCTTCCTTCGGTCGCTTTTTTTTCACAAATTATTGATAAAGAGGAAGTTACGATAGAGATTTTTGAAAATTATCAGAAAGGAAGTTATCGAAATCGCTGCCATATCGTAGGCGCAAACGGTGTTATGATTTTGAGTATTCCTTTAGAAAAAGGCAAACATCAGCAAACGCCTATCAAAGAAGTAAAAATAAATTACAACGAAAATTGGCACACAAGACATTGGCAAAGTATAAAATCAGCTTATGGGCGTGCGCCATTTTGGGAATTTTATGCAGAAGATTTTTATAGCGTATATCAAAAAAAACACCTACATTTACTCGATTTTAACTTAGAATTATTTTACCTTTGTTGTAAAGTGTTGAAAATCAAACCATTAGTCAATTTTTCTACTGAATATCAAACCGAAAACTTAGACCAAAACAAACAAGATTGTAGAAATTTAATTTTACCAAACCGAAATTTTGATACGCCTCGTTATCCTCAATTATTTGAAGAAAGGCACGATTTCGTTTCCAATTTGAGTATTTTAGACCTAATACTTACCAATGGAAATCAAGCGAAATCTTATATCAAAATCAGATAATTTTTTAATTGTAAATGAATTTTTTAAAAACCATAGTCATTATTTTTATTGCAACAAACATTGCAACAGCACAACAAGCACCCTATTCTACGCCGCAAGATAATGCGCCACTTTTATCAAAAAATTACTCTAAAATACCTGAAAACAAAGATGATTATGGCAAAAAATATTTATCCGCAGTGCAGTTTATAAATAAATATTGCAATTTATATCGCCCTTATACACCCAACGAACAACATAATTTTCTGTTTTCGGTAGTAGGTTACGAAATGAGAATTGTTGATAAAGTGTATGAGCAAAGCAAAATATCTACTAACTCCATCAATTTGCTTTATACCAATGAGTACAAAGTTCGCATGGATAAAATAAGCGATTTTTTTGTCCAAAAAATAAAAGATGAAGACGGAACGACCACCTATAATATGGTTATTTTGACCAAAGCAGAGATGATAGATTACAAAAAAAATTACCGTGAAATAAACCACAACGAATACAAAATACAACGTATAGATATTCCTTTTTCGGAAGATGCCAACAACCAAAATATCCCAACACGAGTAAAAGAAGCCTTTACATTTATAGTAGAATACTTGGTAGGCTCGTTGGATAAAGACGAATTTTAGTTTATTTTTTAGAAAAAAAATCAACGCAATATGCTGATTAACAAGGACTTAAATATATATCGCCCACTCGTGGACGAAGCAGTAAAAGACCTTCACGCCTTAGTAAGCGAGATAGGTCACGAAGATTTAAAAAAAACAACCAATGACCTTCGCAACCGAATAAACGAGCCTTTTATGTTCGTAATCGTAGGCGAAGTAAAAGCTGGAAAAAGTAGCTTTATCAATGCGCTTTTAGAAACCGAAAAAGAAATTTGTAAAGTTTCTCCTGCGCCCATGACGGACACTATTCAGCAAATTTTATTTGGAGAAACAGAGCAAGTCGTTACCGTCAATCCCTTTCTAAAAAAGCTCTACTACCCTATCGAAATTTTACGTGAAATCGCTATTGTCGATACACCTGGCACAAACACTATCGTAGCCAATCATCAGGCAATTACGGAAGATTTTATCCCTGCTTGCGACCTTGTCGTTTTCGTTTTTGAATGTAAAAATCCCTACCGTCAGTCGGCTTGGGAATTTTTTGATTTTATACATGCCGATTGGCGCAAAAAAGTCGTTTTTGTTCTCCAACAAAAAGACCTCATGCCTGCTGCCGACTTAGAAATCAGTGAAAAAGGTGTCCAAGAATATGCAGAAAAAAAAGGAATAAATGAACCAGTTGTTTTTTCTGTATCGGCAAAATTAGAACTCGAAGGCAACAAATACGACAGTGGTTTTCATCAAATAAAAGAATACATTTATAGAAACATTACAGGCGGAAAAGCCCCTATGCTCAAACTGCAAAATAATGTTTCGACCTCGCAAAACATAGCAGAAAAAGTTGGAAACGGCATCAAAATTCGCCGTGAACAATTTGTCGCTGATACTGAATTTCGTCAAGATATTAAACAAACCTTAGAAGGACAAGCTCTAAAATCTAACAAACAAGTAGATATTTTAAAAGAAAATCTGCTCAATGCCTACGATAAAATTACAGGAAAATACGAAACCGAATTGCGGGAAGGCTTGTCGTTTGGTAGTTTGATAAAACGCTCTTTTTCGGGTATTTTTGGCGATACCCAAAACGCTAAAACTTGGCTCGAAGAACTTTCTGCCAATTTGCAAAGCGATCTGCAACATGAAATGAAAGACCGCCTTGACGACTCTGTAAATGACCTCGCAGAGAGTATTCAGCAAATGGCGAAAATCATAGATTTGAAAATTCGCAACTCCAAAACAGTGTTGAAAAACGACTACGAAATCTTTTCTGACATCGCAGACCGTCGCTCTAATATTTTGAAAGAATTACAAGAAACTTTCCAAAAATTTATGTCACGTGCCGAAAATTTTAAAGAAAGCGGACTTCTGAGCGACAAAGGCAATAGTATTTCGCCTTCTATCACGATGGGGTCTGGTGCGGCAGTTATCGGATTAGTCGTGATGGCAGTAGCCCAAACTGCAGCAATTGACATCACAGGTGGCGTGATTACGACACTCGGATTGGCTTTTGCAGGCATCACAATTGGTGTTCAAAGAGGAAAAATTCTCAATACTTTTGCCGCAGAAACTGCAAAAGGTCGCCTAAAACTCGAAAATGCAATAGACGAACGTTTAAAATCTTATGTCAATCAAATCAAACAACGCATTGATAGTAATTTTGCCTCTTTCGATGCGATGATTGAAAATGAAGAAACACAACTCACTCAAATGGAAGAAAAACACCTCAAAATAGCTACTCGCCTTAAGGAATTGGAACATAATTTGCAAAACAAGGTATAACATTTCGGAATTGTAAGTAGGCGTTAAAAATTATTTATAACTATTTTGTCGTTGAGAAAAAAGTTATAAATAGCTGACTGCAAAGAAGTTATTTATAACTTTTTGAGCAATCGACTGAGAAAATAGTTATAAGCAATTTAGCCTGAGTGCTTAGGTCGCAATTAATTGATTATCAATTAATAGATAATTCTGCAACATTTTTTTAAGGAAAAAAATCAGATGAAAAATATAAGAACAGCCATCGCTTATGTAAAAGATTATACCACGACAGGAGCGATTTCAAAATCCTCCGAATGGGTAGAAAATGGCGTTACCAGATTTATAGATACCAATACCAAACAATTTATTGTAGAATATGGCGCAGGTCATGGCAATATCACAGAAGTCATTTTGAGGAAAATGCACCCTGACTCAGAATTGGTTTCTTTTGAAATAAATGAAGATTTTTGTGAAAAATTGCGTCAAATAGAAGACAAACGCCTCACAGTTGCTTGTGATTCGGCAGCTAATATCATGGAGTATGTACAAGGCGAAAACTCAGTTGATTGTGTCGTGTCTTCTTTGCCGATTACTTTTATCCCAGAGGAAATCGTAAACGAAATTTACCAAAAAACACAACTTATTTTAAAAGAAAATACCTACATGACGCAATGGCTCTATACACCACTACACGTCAAAATTTTTAAAAAATATTTTTCAGACGTAAAAACAGAAACAGGCTTTGGCGTACCAATGGAATTTATAAAAATTTGTCGAAAATAATATTGATAAAAATATAATATTCTAAAAAAATATATAGCTTTGTAGAAATTTTTCAAATCAAACTTTAAAACCATTCGTTTAAATGAAAAAAATTATACTTAGCGTATGCGTACTTGCCTTATTTTTAGTTGCTTGTAAAAAAAATGAGCAGATAAATGCTGTTTCATCTTCGGAAAGAACACTCGCTTTTAATCCAAAAGAAACCATCAAAAGCGAAGGTTTAGTACCCATTTCAAGAGAAAAACTCGAAAAAATGGTCACAGAAGAACTCAAAGCCAAAAACGATTTCCGTTGGTCTTGGGTATCAGACTTAGTGTTTTGGTCCGCTACCAAAGCCGCAAAACCTACCGTAGCGATTGGTTACAAACCACTCAATGTTGGCGACATTAGCAACACTATCGAGCGCATAGATATTCACGAAAAACCTTGGCAAGACGTTCACGACGCACTCCTCGACCTTATTGTGAACGAACTAAACAACGCTTCGCCAAATTCAAAAATAACCGCCCGAGATATTTTGATAGAAGACGACGAAAAACTACCTCGCATCGTAGTACGTCTGGATAATTACGACGTGATTGCAAAATTGCGCTCTTGTCAAAACATACGTTATATAGAACCTTTAGATTTTGATTTCGCACCACAAGCCGAAGAACGCTCAAACAGTGGCTGTGGAGGTACAGCTGTTTCAACGTTGCCCGCAGGCGATTATACAACTGTCGCACCAAACAATTGTGTAGTACCTTGGAATTATACGAATGCAAATATCCCAGCAGCTTGGAATTTGGCAGCTACCGTACAATCTCAAAACGGAAAAAACATCACAATTGGTTTAATAGATGCTGGCATCAGCAGCTCACAACCTTTGCTCAACGCTAATTTTGCATCAGGCTCTTCTTTTTCAGGTCGGACGAGAACCGTTGGCGCAACCTTAGGCACTTCGGGCTATACAGGCTGCTCTCACGGGACATCTATGTGTGGCTTGGCAGCAGGTCCTCGCAATAGCGTAGGCTCTACCGTTGGCGTTGCGTACAACTCCAATTTGGTATTTTTACGTGCCGCAGAAGACGTAGTTTTAGACGGTGCTGACGAAAAAACTGCTGTCAAAAATGCTTTTGTTCAGCTCGGAAACAACCCAAATGTAAAAATTATTTCTATGTCGATGGGAACACCTTTTTACTCAGGAACACTCGAAGATGGCGTAAATTATGCACATAATAAAGGTAAAATGTTGTTTTGCGCAGCAGGAACTTCTTTTTCCTGGACAAGTTGGTGGGGCGTAATTTACCCTGCAAAACACGATAAATGCGTCGCTATGACAGGAATAAAAGAAAATGGTAACACTTGCACTGTTTGTCATGACGGCTCGGAAGTTGATTTTACGCTCATCATGGAGCGTAGCTCAAACTCCGACCGTACTTCGCTTGCATACCACAGCGCAGGAAATTTGCCTTCTTACGTAGGTGGTTCGTCTTGTGCGACAGCAATGGGCGCAGGTGTAGCGGCAATGGTTTGGTCGGTAAATCCGTCGCTCACTCGTACGCAAGTATTGAATATTTTAAAAACAACTTCGCAATATACAACGCCAACAGGAAATGTTGGTTACGGAAAATTAAATGCACTCAAAGCGGTACAAGCGGCTATGTCGCTGTAATAATTGAGTGTTTGATTTAGGATCATAATGGGTTTCAAGTTGCTCTGCCAAACAGAGTTTGGCAGGTACAA
>JANMGN010000673.1:0-2796 GCA_031374645.1 Chitinophagales bacterium
ATTGCCAAGCGGCTCTTTTAGCAAAATTTTCTGTGTTGCGCCTGCGGCAGAAAATTTTGCTAAATGTGCCGCTACACGGTTCAATTTTCTGTCGTGTTTCTTTGAAAATTCGTAAAACCCCTTTCTCTATTGCGATTTTCGTTCTCTATTTCCTGCTTTCTAGTTGGAGAGAACGGTGGCATCTACGAAGTGCCGCCTTTTTAGGGCGGTATTTCCGTAGATGCGTTGTTAGCGGATTTTGCTAATGTTTTCTTTCAATAATCGTTTTAGTTCTTCAATTTCTTTGTCTTTCAGTTCTAACTTCTCCTCAAATTCTTTTGCTTGAATTTTTAGTTTCTCTTCTGTTTCTCTATTTATGAGCCTATCAATCATATCTTCTGCTTCCATTGTCTTCTTTATCTTCTCATTACTTGCTGCTTTTGACAACCGTTTAACCATTTTCTTTACTAATGGAACGGAACTTTCTTTTTTGAAATCAATATTATGTAAATCATTAGTTACATAGTCTTGACTAAAAATTTCTAAAACTTCCTCTAATTTATTCCTTTGGTCATGTCTTAATCTTGGTATTTGAATAGTATAACTTTCGTGTGTTAGTTTATTAATGAAATCATCATTCGCAGTAACTTCTTCTTGCGTTATAGCATCTGTATATTTACGGTTTACCTTTAAAACAGGTCTATCAACACCTTGTAACTCAAATCCTAAAATATAAATTGTAACAATTTCTAAGGCGTAACTTACAAGTACACCTTTGTCATTTTTCTTAACCTCTTCTTTTGTATAATTCTCTCCCAAATATTTTCTAAATCTCAAAATATCGTGAGATTTTTTCGCTTTTTGAAGTTCAATCAAAACTGTTTTTTGGTTGCCATTATCTAAGTCAATTACAGCCTTAAAATCCAAATGAAATATTTTTATCTCGCCCGATTTATCTTTAACGAGTGTTTCTTGTGGCTTTACGCTCAATTGAACAATATTAACACCTAAAATTGTAGACAACAATTCTCTGGCAATTTCAGTATCCTCTAAAAGATACTTAAACACGACATCATAGATTGGATTTGCTATTATCATAATATTTACTATTTTAGTGCAAAAATAAGATAAAATACTATAATAATCCAATTTTTTTTAATAAATCAAATGGTATTATACTATTTATTTGATTTTTCCTATAATTTTATTGATAATTTCAGACTGAATAAAGGGTAAATATTCTTCGTACAAAGTTGCTGCCCGAACATTAGTTAATTTACCAATATTTTTAGGAATTGATATGATAAATTCTTCTTTATCTATCCATTTTACGGGTAATTCAAAGTTCTTCCTTGTATTAGATAGATCAATTCTTTTTTCAAACAACATTGAAATTAAAGAACTTGTAACTATCCCTATCCCTTTTATTTTTACATCAAGCGAACCTGGTGCGTTAGACTTCAAATATATAATATCTCCTGCTTTTATGGAAGATATTAAACTGTATAAGTCTTGTGCATCACTAATGTCCCAACCAATAACAAAGTTATTATTAGCGAAAAAATCGTCTTTCACTTCATCTTGTTCCCATTTAGAACCTGCTCCAAAAATTGCCATAATTTTATTTTTATTAAAATATTTTAAATATTTATTTTACTGCTAATCAATTATTTATATGTTTCTATTAGTTATTGTTTCCGACGGTTGCGCTCACGAATACCCGCCGCGTTGGGCTTTGTGCGTTGGCTTTTGCGGCGGGTTTGCGTGAGCGCGGTGTTCGGCGATGGCTTTTTTTTTATTTTTTTTTATTTTTTTTTATCGTCGTATAAACAGCTTTTTTTTATTTTTTGTCGTCGTACTTCACGTCAAAACTGTTACTTATTACCCCCTCAGTATTTTGCCTAAATTTACCACTTTTTGCCAATTATCACGCGAAATATCTTTAAAATCTGTCTTAGTTCGTTTATTTACCCCCTCAGTATTTCAGCTATTTTTTGTCTTTGGGGTCATCTTCACCGAACAAGTTTTTTCTATATCGCAAAGCAATAAAAGCATCTGTGTAAACTGAACGTAACTTTAATCTTTGAGTAAAACTACCTACCAATGTAAAGAAAACAACAATAAAAATCAAACAATCAATTCCAATTAATCTTCCGAAATCGGTATTCATGCTATTGAGAAATAGTCCTAAAAGCATGAATAGAAAAAGCACAAAATGCCAAAGTTTTATCGAGTTGTCAAGACTTTCAATCAAAGGTTTTTTTATTCTTGCTATTAGTTTTTTACTTAAATAAATTGTTATTAAGACTGCTATTACTTGAACAAAATATGCTAAATCAATATTCCAATCGGATGATTTTTTTATGGTGTGCGGTAAGTAAAAGATTGTTGCAATTAAAATATAAACCGTGGCATTATTTAACATTTTATAATTTGAATGTAAAAACCACAAGTAATTTGAAAATTTATCATGTTCTTCCATTATCTTAAATCTTACAGCATATAATGCATCAGAAACTGAAAGTGGCGAATTAATTAGCTCTTTTAATTCTGAATTTACTTTATCTGAAAATTTAACAAAGAGGTGTTTTCCACTTATTTCTTCTTCTATTGTACCTTTAAAATCAAATATAGTATCACTAATTGCTTCAACAATTAAATTCAAAATAAAAGCAAATAAGTACCCGATGATATTTAGTTTATGTTAAAATCGGAAAAATTAATTTTCCATATATTGCCAATTTGTGCTAAACATTGATTTACTGCATAGAAAAGAGTATCTTTCTCTATATAATCAGAAGGGTCAATTTGTTCTTT
>JANMGN010000675.1:0-4533 GCA_031374645.1 Chitinophagales bacterium
CGCCGTTTTTCTATGTTGGCGCAATATTCGTTTTTAGAAAATAAGCTAAAAAGTAAAGTAAATACTTTTTATATGGGAGGGAAAATAAATTTTTAGAAAAATGCTTTCTAAAATTATAGCACAAAATATTTTTTACAAAAAATTGATTATCAGTTATTTATAAAAAAATAAAAATAATATTATTGTCTTTTTATTTCAAAATCTGATTTTTTTTGTAAAAAAAATGAAAAAAGTACGCTCAAAGTTTGGTAATATAAAAGATATAAGCGTATCTTTGTGCGCTGAAAGAGAAAAACGGTTCAGTAATTAGGCTGCGTAGCTCAATTGGATAGAGCACCTCACTACGGATGAGGAGGTTTGAGGTTCGAATCCTCACGCGGTCACAAATAATTTTATTTACAAAACCACTAAACATTTTTGTCATGTCTAAAGTGTGTGAATTGACTGGAAAACGCCCAATAGTTGGAAATAGCGTGAGCCACTCAAACAGAAAAACGAAGCGTCGTTTTATACCAAATATCCAAAAAAAGAAATTCTTCGTACCAGAAATTAATGGTTTCGTAGATTTGAAAATCTGTGCATCTGCAATTCGTACTATCAATAAGATGGGCGTTTATGCTTATGTTAGAAAACTCGAGAAGCAAGGTCATCTGCCAGCAGTTACCTTCGAATTAGGAGCTTAAAAAGAAAGTCCGCACAGACGGACTTATCCAAATCTAAATTAAATCAAACTGTTTAATCTTTTAAGATATAAAACAATGGCTAAGAAATCAAAAGGTAATAGAATTCAAGTAATCCTTGAATGTACCGAACACAAAACATCTGGTATGCCAGGTACGTCACGTTACATCACTCAGAAGAATCGTAAAAACACTCCTGATCGTATCGAATTGACAAAGTACAATCCAATCTTGAGAAAACCAACTGTACACAGAGAAATTAAGTAATCTTACTTTATTTCCGCTTCATTTGGTAATCATTACATTTAATAACTTTTTAGTCTATATATAATAAAAAATGGCAAAGAAAGCATCAAAGAACTCAAGGGTTGCATCACGTGCTGCTAACATGGGTTCTGGTAAAGACCACGTTAAAGTGCTAAAGAGTGTGAAGAATCCTGTAACAGGTCACTACTCTTTCCGTGAGCAAATTGTACACAAAGATAAAGTTAAGGATTTCTTCGCAGCGAAGTAATTTCCTTTCCCTAATTGTTTATAAGGGCTATACAATATAAAATCGGCTTTTCTTTGCTAACTACAAGGAAAAGCCTTTTTGGTTTTCTTTTGTGAGCTAAAAAACATTAATTTTTACCACTTCAAAATCGTAACTTATGTCTTTTTTTAAAAAATTATTTTCTCGAGAAAAAGAAGAAGACCTTGATAAAGGCTTAGAAAAAACCAAAGAAGGTTTTTTTTCTAAAATATCAAAAGCTATTGCAGGTAAATCTACGATAGACGTTTCTGTTTTAGATGAAGTGGAAAATATACTTATCTCGTCAGATGTAGGTTTGGAAACGACCGTCAAGATTATTGACCGTATCGAAAAAAGAGTAGCCAAAGATAAATATCTGACTACCAGTGATTTAGATACGATTATGCGGGACGAAATCGTACAAATTTTGGCTGAAAACGAGCAAGAAGAATTTGTAGATTATGCTGTTCCAAATGGTAAAAAACCTTATGTTATCATGGTGGTTGGTGTTAATGGCGTCGGAAAAACGACGACTATAGGTAAACTGGCGTATCAATTTAGACAAAAAGGTCTGAAAGTAGTTTTGGGTGCAGGCGATACTTTCCGTGCTGCTGCGGTAAGCCAACTCAAAATTTGGGCGGATAGAAATGGTTGTGATTTTTACGATAAAGGTATGAATAGCGACCCTGCGGCAGTAGCTTACGAAACTGCTCAGTATGCCATAGACAACAATTGTGATGTAGCGATAATTGATACGGCAGGTCGTTTGCACAACAAAACAAGCCTAATGCAAGAATTGACTAAGATAAAACGTTCGATTGATAAGGCTTTGCCTGGTGCGCCACACGAAGTTTTATTGATTTTAGATGCTACAACAGGACAAAATGCAGTAGAGCAGTGTAAGAAATTTACGGAAGCTACCGAAGTTACGGCTTTGGCACTTACAAAACTCGATGGAACAGCAAAAGGCGGTGTAGCGATTGGTATTTCTGATCAGTTCAAAGTCCCTATAAAATACATCGGTGTAGGTGAATCTATTGATAAATTGCAGATTTTTAATAAGCAAACATTCGTAGAATCTTTGTTTAAAAAATAAATTTTAAGTGAAGTAAATTGTTTTTTTTGTTAATAAAAAACAAAATTGTATTAAAGTTGATTGAAAATGCCTTGAAAAGTTTCCAAAAACCGTTACAATATATTACTTTTACGGATAATATTCACTACAAACAATTTTCAAACACAATGAACAAACTATATCGATTTTTAGTAATTTTATTTATTTTTTCTTTTCAACAAATAAATTACGCACAGAATAAAGTTGATTCTACCTTGCTGAAGTCTGCACTTTCTTTGACAGATTGTGTGCAAAATGCCAAAAAATATGTAGGACGAGAAGTTTTGCTCAACTGTACAATCGTAAGTTCTCGAGAAATAACCTTGGATAAAGACAAACTTTTTTACCTGTTGGAGCTTGGCGAGTTTTTTCCAAACAATAAAGTTTCTGTGCTTATTAGTGAGCAAGAAGCTGAAAGTTTAGGTTTTAGCCGCTTTATTTATCAGCAAAAAAAAGTATTGGTTAGTGGAAAGTTGGAGAAAAATAAGAAATTTAAAGACGAGTTTGGAAATGCTCGTTTGGTCATAATGCTCAAAAATTTAGAACAAATCACTATGTTTTAAGTTTTTTTTGTCAAATTTTTATCAAATAGTCAAGTTTTGTAACAAAAACTTGACTATTTTTGTTTTTGTCCTGAGATATTTTTGTTACATATACTTCTTATCTTTGTCGTAAAGATAAACTTTAAAAAATCTAAATTGTTTTAATAATCGTAAATCAAATAAAATTTTAAATCATGTATAAATTAATTTTAAGCACCCTTGTTGCTTTTGCTTTTACAGCTTGCGCACAAACGAGTAAAAAATCCCAAGTAACAGTTTCTGATAAAACAGAAAATGCTGAAATGTCTAATTTAGATACGACTTGGACAGAAAAAATCATAAAAACCAATGCCGAGTGGAAAAAAATATTGACCAAAGAACAATATTATATCGCTCGGGAACAAGGTACAGAACGTCCTTTTACAAGCGAACATTACGAGAACCACGAAGAAGGCGTTTTTATTTGTGTAGCTTGTAATAATCCGCTCTTTTCTTCAAAAACAAAATTTGATTCTGGTACAGGTTGGCCTTCTTATTATGCGCCGTACTCGAGTAAAAGTTTGAGTATTGCTTCTGATAATTCGTTGGGAATGAGCCGTGACGAAATCGCTTGTCAGCGTTGTGATGCGCATTTAGGTCATGTTTTTAACGATGGACCTAAACCAACAGGCTTACGTCATTGCATAGATGGTATTGGTTTAAAATTCGTTCCAAAAGCTGCTCCCGAAGCGGTTGCGACTTTTGCAGGAGGCTGTTTTTGGTGCGAAGAAACGATTTTTGAAAGTATAAAAGGCGTGCGTGAAGTAGTTTCTGGTTATTCTGGAGGTAAAGAAAAAAATCCTACTTACGAAAGTACAGGTTCTGGAAATACAGGTCATGCGGAGAGTATTCAAGTATTTTATGATCCGACAAAAATAAGTTTTGCTGATTTAGTGCGTGTTTTTTACACTTCTATTGATGTGACGCAAGCAAACGGGCAGGGGCCTGACCGTGGCTCACAATACCGTACCATTGCTTTTTACAATAATGATGCAGAAAAAAAGATTGTCACTGATTTTCAAGCGGATTTGACAAAATCTGGCAAATATGCTAAACCAATTGCAGTAGAAATCACGGCTTTTGAAAAATTTTGGAACGCAGAGGATTACCACCAAAACTATGTAAAACTCCATCCTGAAAATCCTTATGTGCAGCACGAAAGTTTGCCAAGAAGAAAGAGAACATTAGAGCAAGTCAAAGATTTATTGAAATAAAGAAAATGCTGTAAATTTCCCAATTTACAGCATTTTTTTATCTAAAAAAAACTTTTTTTACTTTGTAAATACATCGTGATAAGTCTGTGATATTTCTTTATTATATTTGTGGTAAATTAAATTAAAATGGCAAAAATTGTAATTATTGGAAATGGTGTTGCTGGTACAAATGCAGCTCGGTATATTAGAAAATTATCTGATAATCAAATAGTTATGATTTCAGACGAAACGCTCAAGCCGTTTTCACGAACTGCTTTGATGTACGTTTTTATGGGGCATATAAAACAAAAAGATACAGAACTTTATGAGGATTGGTTTTGGGAAAAAAACCGAATTGAGCGCATACAGGCTCGTGTAACAAATATTGATGCAGAGCTTAAAACACTTTTACTAAACAACGGAAAATCAGTTAGTTATGATAAATTAATTATTG
>JANMGN010000676.1:0-19887 GCA_031374645.1 Chitinophagales bacterium
CGAAAAGTATGTGTTTTTCCAGTTTTTAAACCTTGTTCTAAGTCTAATTTTGATGTTCCTTTAAGTATCGGTGTATTTACTCGTCCCATAACACAAAGGTAATAAAAAAATAACATAAACTAAATATCACCGGGTACTTAAAATATAGAAAAAGTATGGAAAAGCAAACGGAATGTAGTACGTAATATTACATAAGTCAAAAAGGAGACGGTGGAGGTTTCAGATTATCGTTATTATCATCTGAAAAATAGTAATAGACAGCAGCAAGAGCAGCAACAACTACCCAAAGTACAAAAAATAAGTGTTGGTCCAACCAAGCAAGAACCTTATCAACGAGATTTGCAAGTAAGAAAAACCCAAGAGCATATAAGAAAAAATTACTTTTAGAACTATTATTTTCACTCATAAAAAATATATTTTAGACAATGAACAAAGGTACAAAAATTTTCATTTTCGTTATTATTTTACTCCCTATTGCTTTACTTATTGATACGTATAGAAGCAATAATAATGCTATAATAGAAAGAGAAAACCCCGAAGATGTAAAAAAAGTCACAATAGAAAAACAACGAGAAGCAGAAAAATACAAG
This sequence comes from Chitinophagales bacterium, assembly GCA_031374645.1. GTDB lineage: Bacteria > Bacteroidota > Bacteroidia > Chitinophagales > Saprospiraceae > CANHEE01. Next base: position 591 of record JANMGN010000676.1, read on the forward strand.
AAAGATAGCATTTACGAATATAAAAAAATAGAGGCGGATAAAATAAGTAATTTAAGAAATGCAGGTACAGCAATTTTGCAAAGTCGCTGGACTGATGGACATATTAGGTATAATGATATAGTGGAGATAGAGGACGGAAGGGATATTATCACATTTCATATTAGTACTGTAACTATCAAAAACGATGGAAAAAATATCATTGCTTTTTGTAGTAGTCAGTGTATCAAAAGAACAATAGATAGGGATAACACTCGTAATGAATTGCTAAATTCATGGGTACTTTGCGGAGCATCGACAGCATCACACAAAATATTTAGCGAATACAAACGAATGGTAGAGGAGAAAGTACTGAATAATTGAATGCACTATTTTACACTATTCAATAATATAAAAGTGTATTTTATAATGTTATTTTATATCATATCTTGTATAAAGTAGCGATTTTTATATAAACAAGAAAGTAGTCAGGTTCAAAACTAACTACTCTTAGTACTGATTTAACAGATTTATTTGTGCGTAACACTAGTATAACTAAACACAAATAGATTGCAAATCAATATTCAAGAACAAGTTAGTCTGACTATATTTATTTGTGCGTGAGTACTTAACTAAATGGTTCTGTATGACTAATGAGAATATCGCAAGTATCATCGCCATAGCTTGATTGCTATTGTGATTGATTGCTGAGATATTGAAATATAGACAGTAATTGTCTATAAGAAATACTGGTAACCTACGCCTTGAACGTGGATTAAAGCCAAGTGTTACTGGCTTTTTTTAATTCAAATAAAAATAAAATACATTGAAATACACTTTTTTACATTTTAATACACTTTTTTATAATATAAAAGTGTATATTTGTGCGATAAATAAAAACAGCGTAGTATTCCTCATTCCGCTAAGCAATATCTACGCTGTAATTTCTAAACTTAAAAATCGTACAAAGATGCAAAAAATTGAAATTTCACAAACAAATGTTTTTGAAGAAAAAGCAAAAACATTTTCAGAAACAAAATTAGCCCTACGGCTACAAGACAAGTACAAAGCAAAACCCTACGAAGAAAGAAGAAAAAACATCTATCTTCTCAGTCAGATTATTTCCTATTTCTGTAACAGTATTGCTATTGTAGCAAGTGCAAGTTTCGTATTCGCTTTTCTCTATTCACTCGTTGTAAAGGTACTACCCTATCCTGTGTATGTCGCTGGTATCATTTCATGTAGTATGCTTTTCCTTATTGAATTTGGAAAGCGTGAGATAGTTCCTGATTTTTTCAAAGATGTGTTTCAGTATGGGTTCAAAGGAAACTACATTATTCGCATAGCTGCAATGGTTGGGCTTATTAGTATCTCTACCCTATTCAGTTACAAAGGCGGACATGAATTTGTAGCATTGGTAATGAGCGAACCACAATATATTGCACCAACAGAAAAAAGTAGTAAAGATATACAAGAGAGATACAAAAGCCAAAAAGAACAGGCAACACGTAACGCAGAAGCCTATAAAAAAACTCGTACATGGCAAGGTAAACTTTCTGATGCTGACGGCAAACAGTATCAAAAGTTATTAGACAAGATTACTACCCTATCCGAACAAGAAAACAAAGAAATACAGGCAATACAGATAGATAACCGAAAAACAGTTGATGCTCTAAGAAAGGATTTTGAAGTAGCAAAAAATGCTTATTCTACAAAATTAGAACAGCGAGGTACAGGTTTTTCGTTATTTTCTATTGTTGGAGAATTGATTTTTATTTTGTGTATTTGGTTTATGGAGCGTTTTGACTATAAAACAGCAACACAATATGCCGTTATAATATACGATACAGCACAAACAACAACAGAAATAGCAACACAGGCTACAATAGACAATAAATTGACTACACAAATTATAGAAACAGCGACACTGCATACAGATATAAAGGACAGAGAAAATCTACCCATAGGATTTTATCAACATGGTAGAGAAAACGCTGAAAAATTGTTGCAACAGGTTTCTACACCATACACAGGAACAAGCGTAGAAAAAATTGTATATGATGACAAATATACAATTTTGCACAAAGGGAAAAGGACAACGCAACGCTACACACTTGGAAGAATAAACAATATTATAGGAACATATCAAGAACGCATACACAAGGCAAAAGACAAAGGGCGGTTAAATATTGCACGTAAAAACGAGCAAACATTAAACTATTGGGAAACTAAGAAAAAAGAACTTTTAGCTAAAATGTAAAAAATCCTTGCCCAGCCAAAACCGAACAAGGAAATTTGAGATAAACTCAATCAACAAACCACTATTTACCATTAGGTTCAAATTTTTGATACTTATCTTAAATTAAATTACAAGTAAAAAGTAATATTTCAAAAAATGATGTATTTTTGTGATGTTTTCTACTTGAAAAAGTAGAAAATACTCATATATTTATGATATTTTTATGATATTTTTATGATAAAAATACATTTTTTAATTATAAAAATACACTTTTTAATCACTATATATACTACATGATTATCGCAGTTACAAACCTAAAAGGTGGCGTAGGGAAAACAACCATAGCAACAAATTTAGCTGTTGTATTTACCCAGCAAGGTAAAAGCGTTTGTATCATAGATACAGACAAAGAGCAAACATCATCTATTAGGTGGAGTGAACAAAGAGATGATAATAGAGCATATATTGCAGTGGTAACAGTTGGAGTAGAAAAGTTATTAAGAGAAGCCGAGCAATTAGGCAAAAAATATGATATTGTTATTTTAGATGGTTCTCCAAATGCAAGTGAATTAGCAATTACAACAATAATGGCTTCCGATATTGTATTAGTTCCTGTTTCTAAAAGTGCTTATGACTTTTGGGCAATGGATAATTTTTTACAAAAATATAAACAGGCAAAAGCGTTTAGACCCGATATTAAAGCGTTTATTATATTAAATAAATTTAATGAAAAACAGAATGTAGGAAAAGAAGTAAAAGAAGCAATAGAGAGAGATTTTACAGATATTCCATTATTGCAAACAGTTTTACACGATAGGGTAGCCTACACAGAAACCATAACCGAAGGCTTAGGAGTTGTAGAATATAAAGACAAAAAAGCAAAAGCAGAAATAGAGCAACTATACGCAGAACTTAATCATATCATATCATCGCATCTATTTAATTTATAAACAACATCAAAAATATGTCAAAAGAAAGAAAACCACTTATTGCAAAAAGCACACTTTCTGAAAAAGAAAAAGCTCTGGAAACTATGAAAAAAAATAGCGAACCTACACTTTCCGAAAAAGACGTGCATAGATACAACATTGAAATACCAAATACTCTTTTTATCGAAATTAGAGATTTTATTAAAGAAAATGGTTATAACCTCAAAGGATTTTTTTTAACCGCAGCCAAAGAAAAAATTAAAAAAGAACAAGGAGAGTAGGCTAAAAAATCCTTTTGCAAAGCCTATTTTACAAAACAACTCTTAAAAGTCGCTTTTTATCGTTATAATTTTAGTTTTAAGCGATGTTGTTTTAATTCATATACTTTTATCTATAAACAAAAAAAAACAGCTTAAAATCAATTTTTTTGAAAAGATACAAGCACCTTTTGAGGTGCTTTTTTTATAGGGTAGGGTAGTTAAAATAGAAAATTTAGATTTATTTTATTTTTGAAGGTATAAAGAAATTATACAAAAATTTGAAAAAAAAGCAACAACAACAATTTTTTCCTTTGTTGTTGTTTTATTTTCTTTTATAATCTTCTTTTATAATCTTTTATAGTTTCAGAAACGCTTGATTATAAGCGAGTTATGAGAGGCAACTATGAGAAAAATGGGACGAACTATGAGAAAAATGGAACACAACTATGAGAAAAATGGAGTTGATATGAGAAATTTGGAAAAAATTTGAAAAAAAAATCTTATTATGAGAAAAATAGGATTGATTTTTCAAAAAAAAAGCGTATTTTTGTGTTCCAAATTTCTCATAATAAGAAAAAAACAAACAGAATTTATAAAATGCTGATGTCGTCCTATTTTACTCATATAATATAAACATCACACTCCATTTTACTCATATAAACAATACACATACATAATGAAAAAAGATGCTAATAAGGGGATTGTTCTCATAAAAAAATCCAATGACCTTGTAGAGTCCAGGTATAAGTTTAACATTTGGGAAACAAGGCTTTTCCTATCCATTCTTTCACAAATTCGTAAAGAAGACGATGGTTTCAAAGAATATAGAATTTGGTATAAAGACTTGATTAAAACCTTTGATGTTAAGTCGGGAGACTCCTACGATTTGTTTAGAGAGGCAGCAGGAGAATTAAAGAAAAAAGAATTTCATATTATGTATGGAGAAGAAGGAGAAAAAAGAATGAAAACCTTTAATCTTATTAGAATGGTTGATACTTCAATTGAAACCGCAGGGAGAAAAGAAGGGCAGGAGTATTTTGATGTAAGAATTGAGGATGATATGAAACCATTTTTACTTCAATTACAGAAAAATTTTACCGCTTATGATTTAAGAAATGTTATAAAGTTAGGTGTTTATTCAGTCAGATTATATGAGTTGTTAAAACAATATGAAAATTTTGGGTTTAGAAAAATAAGCATTGAAAGTATGAAAACAATGTTTGGCTTAGAAGATAAATACCCACTATTTGCAGATTTTTATAGATGGGTTATTGCACCATCTGAAAAAGAAATTAACAATAATACAGATATTTTAATAACAAAGATAGAGAAGATAAAAGAAGGGAAAAAAACAGTGGCTTTGCGTTTTATTTTTAGGAAAAAAGCAGAAGATGAGATTTTAGAGCTTCGAGAAGGAGAATATAAAGGAACACTTTTTGAAAAGCAAAAACGTAAAAAGAAAGTAGTAATACAAGAAAAAGGTACAGAACAAGGAAAAAAAGAAGAACAAACTGAAAAAGATATTTTATTTTTGGAGTTCCAAACGATTGTAGTTGGAGATTTCGGTGTTTCTCCGACTGTATTTTTACAAGAATTAGGAAATTTTAGTAAGGAACAAGTTGAAAAAGCAATAAGAATAACCAAGAGAAAAAAGGATATAGGAACAATGAAAAATATATCTGGTTTTTTCTTAGAAGCGTTGAGAAAAGGATATACAGATGAAAAAGAAATACAACAGGTTAAAAAAGTGGTAAAAGAAAACAGCGAAAAGCAAGTGCAAGACAACAAACAACAGTTAGAAGATCTGAAACGAGAAGAAGATAAAGCATTAACCTCCTATATCCGTTCTGAATTTTCAGAACAACCCGAGCTACTACAAGATATTTTAATATTGTTACAAAGTTCTCCTATTGGAAGAATGTCGTTGAGTGAGATAGATATTCAGAAAGCCGTTTTTGAAGATTTGTCGCCCTTGCTACAAGGAGCAATAAAGAATGAGTTTATAAAATTAGAGAAAGATGAGGTCGCTCTTATACGTATGAAATATGAAGTTTTGAGGAAAGGTATAATATTATGATAAAAAAAAGCCCTTCTTAACAGTTTAAGAGGACTTTTCAAAATCTTTAAACTTAGTTACTTTTCGATAACTCGAAAGAGGCTTGACTAAGTATTACGCCACAAAGATAAGGAAATTATTACAATAGTCAAATACCTATGATATTTCTAAATTTTCTCTAAAATATTTGGAAATATCATTTTTTTTGCTTACCTTACATAAAAAGAAATAAACATTTATCTTTATAGGTAGTATTCTGATATTCAGATTAGGAATAATAATTTTTTTCATCAAAAGATTAGAAAAAAATAATTATCTTTGCATAATCAAATTGATATAACAATAGGAATAAAAAAAGCAAGACGTAGGAAGTCTTGCTTTCAAAAAAATGAGTATTTTAACTAAGGGTAGAGTACCCGAAAACAGAAATCATAATTCCAGCTATGATTTTTGGATAAAAACAGTGTCTTTTTTTACTGCATTATTGCAGTTTGTACACTGGGCTTATCAAGTATTTTCGGATTTATGGAGATAATCCAACCCTGCCGCCATTCTTAAGAGAGTGGCGGTTTTTTTATTTGTTTTTATTTGCATAGTGCAAATACAATGCAAATATAAAACTAAAACAACAAACAAGCAACTAAACCTTAAATTTAATTTGTTTGTATTGAAAAATATGGTATCATTGATTTATTTTGTGGTTGTGGAAGATTTTTTAGAAAGGATAATATTAGGACAAAAAAAGCCCTTTTTTTCAAAGGGCTTTCAAATTTTACACTTAAAAGTGTATTATAATCATATAAATACATTTATTTATGTATTTGAAAATAACTTAGGAGCTAACCAAAAGAAACTACCAATAACCACAGCACAGAAGACACCAGTAGCAATTCTACTTGCATCTTCTGAGTATCGTTTGTTATTACAGGCACTATTCACAAGTGTTTGACAGTTGTAAGATTTCGGCTTATATCGCTCTCCACTTTGTACATGATGTAATGCTTTGGTAATTACTTGTAATGGAGTGTTTTCACATCCAGTGGTAAGCCAAGAAACATTTTTGTTTCGGGCAAAATCTAAAATGTCTGTTACATACGCTGAACCATAATTGTAATGATTGTGAATTACAATAGCTTGCTTTGTATTCGTGTCTGTACCAACATATATTCCAGTATGTTTGACATTTACGAGGCTATCAATTTTATCACGGAAAATTCCACGACCCGAATTATTATCAAGTAAAATTGATGATGTAGTACCGTTTTCATAGTTGATAACGAGCGGGTTGTTAAGTGGAAATGAAAAATTTTTTACTTGCATAAAAAAAAATTAAAATGAAAAAATAAATATCTAAAAAGTAGATATTTTAATAACAAGGGAATATCTTCTAAAATTCCCAATAAAAGAGAAAAAAACAGGCACAGGTAGTTTTTTAGTCTAAATACACCTGTTTTTCAAAATACGACCTACCCATGAGGCGGATAAGGATCGTTTCCATAGCTATCTTTTGCTCGAAATTTACCATCTTTTCCTTGGATAGTTAGCTCTGAACCTTGATTTATTGCAATAGTTCTACCTTTTTCAATAGCCTCTTTCTGTGTGTTTGTTACAACAGTTGCTTTTGAATTGTTAGCACCTTTAACAGCCCAACCGTTAGGGTGTTTGACGACAAATTGATTTTTACCCATAATTGAAAATAAAAGTTTAGTTAGAAAATAAAGTTACGCTACTTCTACAACCTCTGCAATTGGAGCATCTCGTTTTACGGCATCAATACCATTTTCACGAGCTGCGACTGTGGTGTACATTTCACTTACTCCGATTATTTCGCCATTTTGAGCTTTTAGAGTAAAATAAAATTGGTCGTCTTTTGACGGTAAGCGATTGTACTGTTCATCAAATGGCGAATTTTCTTTAACGGATTGAACACCATTAAGACAGCCTTGTTTAGATGTATAACCTTCGCTTGCAAGGATGATTTCTCCATTTACAGAGCGAAGATGAAAATAATACTGCGAGTTCTTAGAACTCTGGAAAACCTCAAATTTTGGATTTCTCATAATAATAATAAATTTAATTGTGATAAAAAATATTGTATTGTTGCAGTTGATAAGAGTTATTCTACTCAATCAATTGCTTTCACTTAATATATTAACTGAAAAAAAATTTAATTCCCTTTTGGGGAATGGAAATAAAAATCAGTTAATATAAGAGTACAACAAAATAATTAAAATATGGAAAAGGCAGAAAAAAATTATCAAAATATCTGTTTAATTTTTTCTAATATGAGTTAGAAAATGAATAAAATTAAAATAAATGGAAAGACATTTAGTTGTTTTAGGAAAATTACAAGAAATAAGTGAAAAAGAGTGGAAAGTAGTATTATTTAACTGCAAAAAATACTTACAAGTAAAACTAAGAAATAAAACTTCGGTTGGTGTTCATAGCGAAGCTAACCTTTGTATGCCAGCAGTAGATTTCTATTTAAGCGAGGCAATAAGTAAGTTGTATGATGGTTCATGGGATTGGAAGTTTGAAAAGTTCGATATAACAAATCAAATACTCCGCATCGCAGGAAGCCTTATATCTGCAAATGTTGATAAATGGAAAAACAACGAAGACAAAAAAATAAAAATACAAGAGGTTGAAGATTTTAATCAAATACCACTATCATATAGTGTAGGGGAAATTTCAAGCGATAATGAAAAATTATCTCAATTAACAAAATTAGTAGAACATGATGATGAATGTTATTATGTTGTTATTAGTCTTGTTGAAGGAAAAACCTATACAGAAATTTCTAATTCTTTGGGTTGCGAGAAGAAGAAATTTTATAAAATAATAGAAAAATTAAAGAGGATTATCAAAATTCGTGATACAACACATGAATAAAACCTGAGCAAAATCTTATTAGATGAATTAAAACCTTACTACTTATGGAAAATTTCCAAGACAAAATCTTTTTAGAACGGCTTGATGATTTATTTCTTATAGCTCTTCTTAAACAAGACGATGAGGATATTCTTGAAGAATTGCAATCAAATCCAGACCCAGGATTAGATCAACACTTAAACCTTATAAAAAGGCTTAATACACAGGCAAAAGCAAAAATTCAACAATCCAAACAACAAAAAATATTTGCTAAAATTGAGCTAATAGTAAATAATTTATCAGATTACGCAGCAACACTTACCCTACCTCAATATTCCAAATTAAACGTTTTTTTTAGTAACTATAATGAAATGAGCAAAGAAGATAAAAACGATATTATCATGGACAACCTTCTTTTAGATTTATTAGACGAAATTGATAATAATGACTAAGTGTGATGAAAGAAAGAATAATAGCACAAAAAATTTTAGAAGAAGTTGGCGTAAAAAGCCTTAAAGAAATTTCTTTGGAGGAAATAATATACTCCAAGGGAATTTTTTTGAAACCCTGTAAAATTGATGGTTCGCAGGGTCGGATTGTTATGAATGGTCGAAATGCTATAATAAGTTTTGATAAATCAATTGAATACACGCCGAAAGTAAATTTTATTTTAGCACATGAATTAGGACATTTTGAATTACACAAAGACTTACTTTTGAAGCAAAACTTTTTGACAGATACGGAAAAAACTTTGAACGAATGGTACGCACATGGAAAGCATGAAAAAGAAGCAAATCAGTTTGCCGCCGAGCTACTCATGCCTTATCATCTTTTCAAAGAACAAGTATTTAGAAAGAAATTTAGTATTGATTTAATGCGTTCCGTAGCTTCTTTTTTTGGAACATCAATAACGGCATCAGTATTAAGGTACAGGGATATAGGAGATTTCCCGATAGCTATTATTTTTTCTGATAAAAAAGTAATAAAATGGCGTAGTTTCTCAGAAGATTTTTTATTTCAGTATTTGCAAGTAAATTCGCCTATTCCTGAAAATTCAGTAGCAGTCGATTATTTTTATGATGGAAAATTACCAACAGAACCCGAACTTATCTATGCACAAGACTGGTTTTCAAATGATTACAAAATAAAGTATCATATAGATATGAAAATGTACGAAGAGTGCCTAAAAATACATAATACTGAAAGTATTTTGAGTGTCATTTGGTACGATTAAAATTCGGTTTTCAATTTTTTCTCTTGCTTTTCAATTTATTTATGTATATTTACACTTTTTAATAATTAAAAAGTGTATTTTAATGATGAAAAAATATATTTCTTATCTTAGAGTTTCTACCAAAAGGCAAGAGAAATCTGGCTTAGGTTTGGAAGTACAAAGAGCTATCATAAAGCATTTTACCAGTATAGATAATGCTGAATTAGTCCAAGAATTTTTAGAAGCGGAAAGCGGAAAAGATATTGAAAACCGCCCAACACTCAAACAAGCAATCGAGTATTGCAAAAATTATGATTATATCTTAGTAGTTGCCAAGCTCGATAGATTAAGCCGTGATGTAGAACATATTTTTAATATCATAAAGCAGTTAGGGGAGGGGAATTTTAAGTCATGCGACCTACCAAGCAGTGATAGCTTGACTGTTTCAATCTTTGCAGGACTTGCACAAAGGGAAAGAGAAATTATTTCCATAAGAACAAAATTAGCATTACAGGCAAAAAAAGAGCGTGGCGAACCATTAGGAAAATCGCAAAATTTCACAGCCGAAGGACGTAGGGCAGGAATAGCAAAAATAAAAGAAAAAGCACGAAATAATACAAATACTATCCGTGCAAAATCTCTTGTTATTCGTTGTAAAAAAGAAAATATGACATTACAACAGATAGCTGATGAACTCAATAAAAATGGTTTTAGTACAGCACAAGGTAATAAATTTTTACCTATGAGTGTGAAAAGAATGTGTGAAGTGTAAAAAAAGTCATAGGATTGTCCTATGACTTTTTTGCTTCTATAAGCATTACAATTATTTGTAATGTAATTATAGGTTATTATTTTATAGCATCTCATATATTATATCCTAATCTTTTCATATCTTCTTTAAATTCAGCATCAATTTGCGTTTTATTTTGCAAGTAACATAAATGCTCTTGTACTTCCAAATTAGGGTCTAAATCGTTATCACGAAGCATTTTTAAAAAATCTTCTTTTGCTTTTCCTGTTAGTGATCCATTTGACAAGGCTAAAAGGTTATTATCATAATTCTGTAAGTCTCTTTTTAATCTATCAACAGTTTCACGAGTTATAACAGTATCTTCGCTTCCTTTATTAAATCCTTTTGCCATGTTTATTATTGAATAAAATATTAAAATAATAATAAAGATTATATTTTTGTATATTATTGTCAATACGTTTTTTAATTTTTTTGCCATGATATAAATCTGAGTTTATTTTTAGCTTCCGCTAAATACGATTTAAAGGTATTTACTGTGATACCCATTTTATGAGCAGCTTCTACTGCCGCTAAGTCCTCTTGATAACGCAATTCTATTGCTTCTCTTAGTTTCGGAGATAAAAATGATTTTAGTATATTTATATCTAATTCATTATTTATCTTATTTTGCTCATATCTACTATTTGTTTCGTTTTGTTCGTAAAAACATGTGTCTGTTACTTCCTCAAAAGGCATATAGCTAAAATATCTTTTAATTTTTTCTTTCTCCGCTATTTGTGTTTTAACCATACGGCTTATATAGTTTCTTAAGCCTCCTTCTCCTTTTTCGGTATAAGCATTGTGGATATTTATACAATATTTTTGGATTTTTAGATATACATCCTGTTCTAAATCCTCCTTGTCTTGCTTATTTTTACTTTGATATGTAAAAAATATTTTTGTTTTAGCTTTTGTTAAAACAGTTAAAATAAAGTCTTCCCGACAACTTTTATTGTCAAGATTATATTCTGCCGCAGGGCGTAAACTGGAATTATACGGGTCGCTCATAATATATATTTTTTGTATTATTTAAAAATTTCTTTAATTTTTTTACTGATTTGTTTTTAAAAAACAGAGCTGCACCTCTTCGTGAGGGCAACAAGCGTAAATCCTGCAAGAGGTTTGATTTAATAAGTAAAGACATAGTTTAAAATTTTAAAGTGTAAAAAAATTATTTAAAAATGAGAGTAAAAGTTTCATACTACATATAATTTGATGAATTTTTGATGAACTACACTATACAACGCAAAATAACTAAAAAAAGGAGGGGGCTGAAAAAATATTTTTTTGTACCCTATCTTTTTCTAAACGTTACAAGTTATATGAGTATTATTTTCACGAGTTTAAAATTTTATAAAATGAATACGAGCAACAAAATATCAAACATCGAGCTATTCAGTCATCTAAAATGGCTTTTTAATATTCTTTTTAAAAATGAGTACGGACGAACAGTAATAGCAGTAGTCCTGACATCTATTGCAACACATTTTTTTAATTATAGAAATATTGCATCAATTGATAAGCTAAATATATTTGATAAAAGCATAGACGTAAAAGTAGAAGCTCTAAACAAGTTAAGAGTTCGTGAGACAGATAAATTTAACAATATAAAGAATGCGACAACAAGGTATTATAAAATTGAATTTGCTATTTTTGAGTTACTGGACATAAAATATAATAAAATTCCTTCTATTCGGGGAAGGTGCAAAAATGAAGAAGACCTAATACGAGAAATTAACACAACAGAAAACTATATCAAAGATTTGATGATAAATGGCGAATTACCAACTGAAATATAGTTATTTATTCACTTATTAAAATTATTTTGTAATGAAAAAGATTATTTACCTTATAGTAATTTTTATAAATATTACTGAAAACCTTGCACAGCACCAGCTGCAAGAACCTAAAAACAGTATCTATAATGTTGAAGGAACTACTCCCAAAAATAAAGCACAGAAAGCATCATTAACCATAGATAACAATTCAGAGCTTAAAAAGCTGAGAGGAGAAATTACGAAATTACGGAAAGACAGGGCAGAGAATAGAGAAAAAATCAGAGAAAAAGATAGATTATTGCAACAAGAAAAAGAAAAAACTAAAAAACAATCCGCTAAAATTATCCAGATTGAAAAAGAGAAAAAAGAACTTTCTGATATTGTGGATAGATTAAAGAATGAAATAGATGAACTTGAAGATAAATTTTGGTTACAACTGGAAGAGCTTTCGGTTAAATTAGAACAAGCATTTATTGCAATAGAAACATTAAACGGAGAAATTGCCTATCTTCATGATGTGATTGACAAACAAGATGATATGATGAAGAATGACTTTATAAATACAGCAGAAAGAACTATAACAATTGGTAACGCAAAATATAAGATTGATAATTTTCAGTTTATTATTTCAGGCTTTAAACCCAATAGTGCAGATATTCCACAAATGGGTAATGAACAAAAAGATTTTCTAACTCGATTGATGTTCCAAATAAATAAAGCAGGTATAAAACTAAAAATCACGGGTACTTGCAAGTACGACGATATGGATAAAGGGGTAGCTAGAAAATTAGCTTACGGTAGAGCATCTAATTTTAGAAACTACTTAATAAATAGTCTTAATTTTAAAGATGCAGCTATTTCTGATGATATAGAAGGCAAAATACGATGTAAAAGTTGTAACAGCATAATAGTTACTTTTCAATAACATACCTACAACGTCCGTTCTTGATTTGTTAATTATTGGAAATTGAAAAAGCCGAAACTACCTTGATTGATAATTTCGGCTTTTTTCTACTTAACCCATTCGCCATTATCTATTAGCACTGTGCCTTTGCCATCTTTACCACCACCATCATCGCTTCGGAAGTGTTCAATTTGTCCATCTTTTACAACCATGTGTCCATTTGGCTTGTCCACATGGCTATCTGAGCCATGTGGTCCAAAACTGGTTGTCGTAGCACCGTCTTTTACTCGTGCGTAAGTATTTTCATAAATAGGTGTAGGGTCTGAATTATCATTTGAAGCCATAATAAAAAATTTAGAGATGTTAATAATCTACTATAAACGCTCTTTACGAGATAATAATTCAATTTTCTCTAAAATTAACACTTTCAGATTATTTTTAATTTCTTTGTGTGGTATCGATACAGCACTGGGTAGTAGATCTAACTCGTCAAACAAACGAATGATTGCTATAATATCATTATCTTTATAATCAAAAAATATCAATGGACTTACCACGCATCATATATGTTGTAAATCTTCATCAGTATTCTGTTTTTCTAATCAGTCTAACAATTTTTGTAAAAAGAATTTCCAAAAAGTCGATGTTCTATTGACTTTTGATTTATCTACTAAGAATTTTCGGTTTTTGCTATCAACTCAGAAAATACTGTAAATCAAATTTTCCATATTTGTTTTTTTGATGAAGATTAAAATATTATTCTCCTTGTTCTTTCTCGTTTTCCATGATAATATTTTCGAGTTCTCTTTGCAGTGTTTCAATCGTAGGTAAAGCATCTTTAACATTATAACCGCTGATACTGATAGGAGCATTTATATTATTCAATGCATATTCTACCATCGTTTTACCACCTTTATTTTTACAAAGTAAAATCCCTATTGTTGGATTATCTGTTTTATCTTTGATTTCGCCATTAACGACATTGATATAAAAGTTCAATTTTCCAGCAAATTCGGGCTGAAAATCTTTTGCTTTTAGCTCAATAACAACATAGCAGCGTAATTTCAAATGATAAAAAAGCAAGTCTATTTTATAGTCTTTTTCATCTACTGTAACGACATATTGCCTACCAACAAACGCAAAACCTACTCCAAGTTCCAAAAGAAAATGAGTAATATGTTTTACCAATGCTTCTTCTAAATCTTTTTCTGCATAATCTTTTTGGAGTGTAAGAAAATCAAAATTATAAGGATCTTTGAGAATATCACGAGCTAATTCTGATTGTGGAGCAGGAAGGGCCGTAGCAAAATTATTGATAGCTTTATCGCTTCTTTCGTATTGTTGTGCATCTATTTGATGGTCTAACATTCTAACCGACCAGCCATATTTTATTGAATTTTCAGCATACCAAAGGCGTTTTTGAGGCTCTTTAATTCTATCTAAAAGTAGTATATTATGTGACCAACTCAATTTTGCAGACAGTGTCTGCAAAATTGAAATATCTGTATTTTCTAATGCAAATTTTTTCATGTACCCTAAATTTCTATGAGAAAAACCCGACATTGTAGGGTACTCTTGTTTTAGGTCTTTTGCAAGTTGAGTAATTACAGCATTACCCCAACCAAACTCTTTTTGACGGAGCAAAATTAAATTACCAATATTCCAGTACAGCAATGTCAATTCTTGATTGACTTTTACCATTGCTTGTATTTGAGCTTGTTTGATTTGGGCTTTTATAGCTCCTAAGAAATCTTTGTATTCTCCGCTTTGTAGTGTTATCTCCATATTTTTTTTATTCTGATGAGTAAAACACAAAGATAACTATTTGAAGGAAAAGTAAAAGAATATATTTATTTTTACTTTTATATTGACATTATAGCTAATATAGTTATATACATACAGCATGTAGGCTTAATTTTTTTGTTATAATTTTTTTGAAAATGTGCCAGGTTCTTTGAACTAAATTTGAAAAAAATTGACGTAAGTTAGCAACGATACAGTTAGCCGCATCCTGCGAGAACGGAGGGGCGACCAACACCATACGTCGGGCTAAATAAAAATATAAAATCCATTGTAGTTTTTGCTCTTTGGATTTTTTACTTGTTGAAATTTCCCCATAGTTTGAGAAGTAGCGACATATCAAAGTATTTGAAACATAAGAATAAGAAAATGAGAACCACAAGAATAAGAAAGCCTATGAAACCCAAAGTAAAAAGGTAGGCTTTTTCTGATAAATTAGTGGCTTCAAAACCAAATTTCAGAAGTAAAAATTTAATATCCATTTTTTTAATTTTATGTAATGATACGACGAGGTAAAGTTTTTCCTACACATTCCAATAACTGTTATTGATCGTAAAAAGTTTTTTTACAATGAGGAGTACAGTTAATAGTACATATAGTAGTAAATAAATTTTATAGAAAATTATGAAGTTTTCGTATAAAAAGAGAATTTTAGAGTGGTTTTTTGCGTTTATAAAAAACACGGTCGTACCCGTGTTTTTATTTTATAATTCAATCTCAGATGAATTTAATGACTAAGGCTCTTCTACATCAGTTCAAAATAGTATGATGTCAAGAGCAGGAAGAGAACCCAATCGTCCTTTGTAGGTTTTTTTACGTATGAAGTAATCGAATTTGGTATGCAACAGAATTTGACGAATGTACAGGGGTATTTTTCGGTTACGTTGTTGGACATTTTCCAGAACGAGGAAGTTTTTCTTTGAATGAATTAGTAAGTTTCAGAGGTAAATGGTGAGGTATAGAAAGAGATTATTACTTTACTCCATGCCGTTTTTCTGAATTGAAACTGTAAAACATTTTGAGGAGGTGCATGACAGATGTCTGCCCTCTTTTTTTGGTTACAGCTCTTTGTTTCGTAAAAAAAGTGTGTATATTGCAATAAATTAAGTTGAATTAGAAACTTATTGTAATTGACTGATTACCAATTACTTAGAATAAACTTGACAAACTCTTAAACAAACTTATAAATTAGTTTTTTTAATGCAATAAAAGACCCATATTTGTAGTATGTTGAATATACGATATAAACTGAATGAGCTAATTTATCCGCCCAATACACCTATACCTAATAAAGTAAATGATACCTTTTTAGGTGGTGTAAGATTACGTGATGTACCCGAAAGTATAGATGAATTTTACAGGTTACTATTTGCTCGTTTTCATAGACGCTGGTGGTGGTTGAAATTTTTTAGTATGGTTGGGGCATTTATTTTCAAGAAACAAAGATTTGTCAGTTTATCCGAATTTCAAGAAGTCTTTACAAAGCGTAGCAGTAATTTTTTAGAATTGCAAAATAAATACCCTATTTATAGACTTGCAAATATCCAAAGTCATACACAGCAAGACGACTTTATAAGACTGTATGAAACCCAAAATTTAGAGGGATATTTTTTTTTAATGGGTAAGAAAAATAAAAAAATGTGGGATATTTTCCACGACTGGCACGAGGCATATATACCTAAAAAAGAAAAGGGAAGACATACCTATATTATAGGTAAGTCTGGTTGTGGGAAGACAGAACTAATGAAGAATTTAATAATTCAAGATACTATCAAAAATGATAGTTGTGTTATTGTTATAGAACCTGGCGGCGACCTTGCAAAAGAAATAGCAAAACAGAAAAATTTAGACCCTAATAGATTGATATATGTAGATTGCAATTTTAACCCCTGCACACCTTCAATCAATCCTTTTGAGTTGATAGAAGACAAAGAAAATCATTTATCCGTAGAAGTACAAGCACAGATTATTAGAGATGCCTTAGTACAAATGTGCGAAGCCGAAGGACAACCATTAACGGCACAAATGCAAAGTATTTTACAGCCATGCTTAGATGTTATCATTACAAAAGGAGATGCTACTTTATATGATTTACAAAGATTTGCAGATGATGGACTTAATAGTGATTTGATAGAATTAGGAAGAAAACACCAGAAGCACGGACATTTTTTTGAACAAAGATTTAGTGGTGCAAATTTGAGAGAAAGTAAAAATGGTATATATCAAAAATTACAGAATATTCTAAATTTGAGCAGTATTGCAGATTTTTTTTGTGGTACTACAACAATTGATTTAGTCAAGGCAATAGAGGAAAAAAAGGTTATTGTTTTTAATCTTTCAAAGGGAGATTTGGGAATTTACGGAACATTATATTTAGGTAAAATGGTCGTAGCAATTTTACAAAATATTATTTTTCAAAGAGCAAAAGTTGAAAAGCAAGATAGAACGCCTATCAATTTATATATAGACGAATTTCAAGATTTTATCAATAAGTCTATGAATGAAATTTTTGTTCAAGGAAGAAAATACGGAGTAAATTTAACCGTCGCTACCCAAACAGTAGGGCAGGGTATGGATACACAAATGACAAACAGCGTTTTGAGTAATACAAATATCAAATTTGCAGGTCAAAATGATTATAAAAATACAAGAACTATGAGTAACGAAACAGGAACAGAGTTAGAAGTATTACAGAATTTACAAGTAGGGGAATTTTTAACAAGGGTAGGAAGTGGGAAAAGTTTTGTATTGAGTAGTAATAAAGAGTATTTAGATGATAAGAATTGTGTAGATAAAGATAATTGGAATAGAATAATAGAAAGTCAGATAGAAAAGTATTATCAATTGAGAGAAAAAACAAAACGTCCCCTTGCAACCCCGATAGAAAACAAAGTGGGGATAAAACAAAAAGAAATCAAAGGAAGTAAAACAGCCCAAGAAGTCTATAAAGTACCATTCAAAAAATCATAACATGATAACAATTACACCAACAAACGAGAAAATTCTGAGAGGTCTGGCGACCTACAAATTTTTATCTACTGAACAAATACAAAGGTTATATGCTATCAATCACAAACAGCAAGTATATACAAATCTAAAACAACTACATGATAAAAAGTTTATCGATAGTGTTATATATGGTGCTGTTGGTCGTGTTGGAACTACTACAAAACTTCATTTTTTGAGTTATACAGGAGCAAAAACACTTGCAAAGATACCCGATGTTGGAGAAATAAAATACCCCAAAAGTACTTCTACAATGTTTAAAAATGACTTTTACCACCGTATGCACACCATAGATACGATGATAAGTTTTGATACATATTTAGGACAATCTACTCATATAAAATTATTTTGTGATGTTTATTTTGATAGTATAGGAAGCCAAAAAAGTGAAATACTTAAAAATACAAGCAAAACAAATATTAGACTTTCGCCCGATAGTACAATTACACCCGATATAATTTTTGCAACACAATCAATAAACAAAGAAAAATGCTTATTTGTCTTAGAAATGAGTAATGGAAAAGATACAGGAAGAACAACACAACAAATTAGAAACAATCTGGTAGCAATGTATGAAGGTAAAACATCAGAAAAATATAGTCTTCAAGAAATGCCTATATTATTGGTTGTGTTTGAGCATGAAGCACACAAAGAAGGAGTTAAAAATGCGATGATAAAAAATAATTTTTTAGAGGTTTTTGAGGATTGCGATAAATACGTATTTTTTGCACTTCATCAAAATATTATAGAGGACTGGAATTGTTGGGAAAATATACATTCTGAAAAATCCGTATTATTTAAGTAGTGAATGTCCGGAGTAAAAAATACTATAATTTATTATATACATCGCCCCTATTTCAAACAATAAGTACCTTTTTTTCCATTCAAATAACGGAATAAACAACTCTATAGCTACCTATTCTACACCTATATAAATTATTATGTCATTGAATTTTTGAAATATCTAATCAATCTGTATTTCAAGAAAGTATCAGTTTTATTATGTTTTTTATTTTTTCACGCTCTTTTGTCGTTAATCTGTCTATAAACTTTATTCGCTCTTTTGACATAGTATTATTTTTCTAATTGAGCTAAAAAATCTTCCATAGACACATCAACCTTATGAAATCATGAATGATTGTAATAAGAAATATCAGTATCATCTAATTCATCACCGACAACTGATGATATTTTCCATACAGGTTTAGAATGAACGGTAACGAGGTATTGTGTATTATTTTCCTTTCATTCTTTCCAAAGTTTATTGATATTAGTTCTGAAATAATCTAATCAAATTATTTTTGTAGTCATTTTTTTATAAAAAAGTAAATACTATAAGTACCCGATGATATTTAGTTTATGTTAAAATCGGAAAAATTAATTTTCCATATATTGCCAATTTGTGCTAAACATTGATTTACTGCATAGAAAAGAGTATCTTTCTCTATATAATCAGAAGGGTCAATTTGTTCTTT
>JANMGN010000728.1:0-5329 GCA_031374645.1 Chitinophagales bacterium
CAAAAAAGAAGCACTGATACTAATAAAACTAATCAGCGTTAAACTCAGACGAAGCAAAGGTTTTTCGGATTCGCCATTACCAATCTGACGAGCAAACATAGGCAAAAGCAATGTTCCAAAAATCAAAGTTAGCGCATTTAACGCATCTAATAAGCGGTAAGCAGAAGCATAAATACCAGCCTCTATGTTTCCGTCAGGAAGCAAACGCTCCAATAGTACACTATCCAAACGAGTATATAATGCCATCAAAAGTGTAATAACTGCAAAAGGAAAACTGGATAAAAGAGTTTCCTTTATAAAAGCAAAATTAAGTGTAACCCGCTGAAAATCAATTTTTTGTTTTACAAAAAGATATGCGATAACACACGCAAGGCTCATAGAAAAAACTTGTGCTGCTGCAAAGTACCAAATACCATTTGATTGATTGAGGTATTGGTAAAAAAGAAGAAAAAAGCACAACGCAATCAAACCCAAACGATCAAAAACAGAAAGAATACTATCCCTTTGAAAAAAACCAAGTGCAGCGATATTGGCTCGAAAAAAAAGAAAAAAAGAAGATAAAATCTGCACCAAAGAAAGCACAAAAAGTAGTTTTACTTGAGCTGTGCTGTAATTTAAAATAAAAGCAATTAAGGAAGTCAATATAAGATAGACTATACTTAGTAATCCTTTGAAAACCAATAAGTTAGAAAAGTGCTTAGAGGCATTTTCTGGTTTTTCGGCAATATTTTTACTGATAAAATTTTGAATACCAAAATCATTTATCATCTGTAAAATCAAAGAAAGATTGAAAAGCGCAGCGTAAAATCCGTATTCGTTTGAGCCTACTGTATTTTGTACTGCTCTATCTACACCCAAAATATAAAGTGGTTTTACAACCAAATTAAGAGTGACTTGCAGCCCAAGATTTAAAACAAACGTTTTACGCATTTATACTGAATAAATTTTTGATTTTATAAAAACACTTTCAGGGCAAAGTTACATTTTACTACTCAAAAAACAAGTGTTTATTTCTTTTAAGGGGCTTGTTTTACTATTTCTTTAAAAAAAAGCATAACTTTGCAGCCAATTTTAGAAAAATGATAAATAAAAGATACTTAGTTACGTCCGCTTTGCCTTACGCAAATGGACCTTTGCACATCGGTCATTTGGCTGGTGCATATATTTCTGCTGATATTTTTGTGCGCTACCTGCGTTTGATGGGAAAAGAGGTACTATATGTATGCGGTTCTGATGAGCATGGCGCAGCTATCACGATGCGTGCAAAAAAAGAAGGTATTTCTCCGCAAGAAATTATTGATAAATACGATGCTCAATTTAGAGAAACTTTTGAAAAAGTGGGCGTTTCTTTTGATATTTTTCATCGTACTTCTGCAAAAATACACCACGAAACTTCACAAGAAATGTTCCGTGAAATGTACCGCAAAGGCGAATTTGTGGCGCAAACTTCTGAGCAATATTACGACGCTACGGCACAACAGTTTTTGGCAGATCGCTACATTATAGGCACTTGTCCGAAGTGCAGTAATCCAAATGCTTATGGTGATCAATGTGAGAATTGTGGCTCTACCCTAAGCCCAAATGAGCTTTTGGCACCGATTCGCTCTACTTTAAGTGATGCAAATCCTGAGAAACGCCAAACGTCACACTGGTTTTTGCCTTTGGATAAATACGCTGATATGTTGCGAGAATATATAGAAAAAGGCACAATTGACGGACAAAAACACCACGTTCCCGAAGAGTGGAAGGCACACGTTTTGGGACAGTGCAAATCTTGGCTCGATGGTGGTCTTGAACCTCGTGCGATGACCCGTGATTTGGATTGGGGCATAGATGTTCCGCAAGAAATACCAGGCGCAACGGGTAAAAAACTCTATGTTTGGTTTGATGCTCCAATTGGTTACATTTCTGCGACCAAACAGTGGGCTTTGGACAATGGAAAAAATTGGAAAGATTATTGGCAAAACGACGAAACTACTTTAATTCATTTTGTCGGAAAAGACAACATCGTTTTTCACTGTTTGATTTTTCCTGCGATGCTCAAGGCGCACGGAGATTTTATTTTACCGAAAAATGTACCTGCTAATCAGTTTTTAAATTTAGAAGGAAAAAAAATATCTACCTCTCGCAATTGGGCGGTTTGGGTGCATGAGTTTATAGCAGAATTTCCTGATAAAGTAGATGAATTGCGCTACAATATGATTAAAAATATGCCTGAACAACGGGATAGTGAATTCACTTGGAAAGGTTATCAGGAAACAACGAACAACGAATTGGTCAATAATATCGCCAATTTTGTGAACCGAGTAATGGTTTTGACCAATAAAAATTACGAAGGTATTATTCCTCTTTTTGATGAAAAAATAAAATTTGTATCGGGCGAAAATGCTACTAATCAAGCTACTTTGAGCGAAGAATTAGCACGGTTAAGCAAAAAAGTAGAAGAATTTTGTGCTTATATAGAAAAATACGATTTCCGTGGTGGTCTGAAAACAATGATGGAAATATCGAGTTTTGGAAATTCTTTGTTGCAATTCAATGAACCTTGGGCGAAGCAGAAAACTGACCCTGAAAACGTAAAAGTAGTTTTGACCGCAGGCATACAAATTGTAGCTTTATTGAGCGTCGCTTGTCGTCCATTTATGCCTTTTACGGCTGCAAAATTGCGAGAAATGTTAAATTTACCAGCGTTAGAAGACAATGGAGATTTGCTCTCTGTGATAGATAGTCTTTCAAAAGGCGAATTAATCGTACCTGTAAATCACAAAATAAATGCGGCACAACACCTTTTTACTCGTATTCCAGATGAAATAATCGCAGCACAAATCGCAAAACTCGAAGCAACTGCTGTAGAAAATGCTGTTCCAGAAAGTATTGTTTATGAGCCTTTGAAAAATGAAGTTACTTTCGACGATTTTCAAAAAATAGACCTCAGAGTAGGTGTTGTGACGGCTGCTGAAAAAATAAAAGGTGCAAAAAAACTATTGAAACTGACCGTAAATATGGGTTTTGAGGAAAGAACAATTGCCTCTGGTATTGCAGAACACTTTGAACCTGAACAAGTTATAGGTAGAGAAGTCGTCGTAGTTGCAAATCTTGCACCTCGTGATATGCGTGGCGTAACATCACAAGGTATGATTTTGATGGCTGAAAACGAAAAAGGAGAATTGACTTTTGTAAGCCCAAGCCAAGCGATAGGCGGCGGATTTGTGGTAAAATAAGGCAATTATACGTCTGCTTGCTTATTTAAAAAATAAAAAATGTACACTTTCGATACACAGGTACGTGTTCGCTATGGCGAAACTGACCAAATGGGGTACTTATATTATGGCAATTATGCGCTTTATTATGAAATAGGGCGGGTCGAAACGATGCGTTCGCTTGGGTTGCGCTATAAGGATTTGGAGGAAAAAGTAGGTGTGATGATGCCTGTGGTTTCTATGCAAAGCCGTTTTGTGCGCCCTGCGCATTACGACGAACTTTTGACTATTCGCACTACAATAAGAGAAGTACCCGATACGTTTATCACTTTTCATATCGAAATTTTTAACGAAAAAAATAAACTTGTGAACGGAGGAACTGTCCGATTGTGTTTTGTAGATATAAAAACGAATAAAACACAATCCGCACCTTCTTATTTACTCGAGCCATTATTACCTTATTTTGAATAATTTTTGGAAAAATATAAGCAACAGATTTTTTAAATCAAAAGCAGTAAAAAACGTAAGAATTTGGGCGAAAAATACTTCGTTTCCAGGTTTTTTGGGTATTTCTGTCTATGATATTAGCATTTTTTTATGGGAAGAGTGGCGTGGTAGTATCATCACGACCCGTGCGAATGGTATTACTTTTAGCTTTTTTTTGTCTATTTTCCCTACGATTATTGTGCTTTTTACTTTGGTAGCTTATACGCCTTTTTATAAAAATTTCAACGAACTGATTCGGGTAAGCGTTCACGACCTTATGCCAGGCAACGCTGAAAAATGGATTTTGGAAACCATCAAAGATTTAACGACCATCAAACGGAAAGGCTGGTTGTCCTTAGGTTTTTTCTTAGCATTGTACTTTTCTTCTAACGGAATGGCTGCGATGTTGAGTGGTTTTGAAAAAGCATACAAAGAAACATTTACTCGTCCTAATTATTTCCGAAAGCGTCTGGTCGCTATACAATTGACTATTTTACTTGGTTTTTTACTCTTGGCTTCTGTAATTTTGGGAATTTTAGGTAACGTATTTGTGCAGTTTGTAGCACAATTTTACAAAAATAAAGCATTTGTTTCTTTTTTGCTCACATTGCTCCGATATTTACTAATGGTCGTAGTTTTGTACGGTGGACTTTCGATTATTTATCGTTTGGGAATGCCATTGCGCAAAAAACTATCTTTTGTAAATCCTGGTGTGACACTCGCAACCGTTCTTTCGATACTGACCTCTGTTATTTTCTCGTTTTATGTAGATAATTTTAGCAATTATAACAAATTATATGGCTCTCTTGGTGCGCTAATCGTTTTGTTGCTTTGGCTACAACTCAATATTTATATCGTACTGATAGGTTTTGAGTTAAATGCAAGTATTGCTATCAACCGAGATAGGATTTTTATAAAAGCACAAGAAAAGGTGTAGGTTTTTTAATTCCTAAATATTTATTTACACAAAATTAATATTTGACATACTTCTGAGAAACATTCATGTTTTATTTTTGCAAAAAATTAAAATTATGAATTTTTCAAAAAAAATACTTTATGCTGATACTGATGTAAATAGCCTTGTAGCAATGACGGAAACTTTTGAAAAAGAAGGGTATGAAGTCTTTTTTATAGAAAATGGCAGCCTTGTTATCGAAAAGGCATTGCAAATCAGGCCAGACATAATCATTTTAGAAGTAGTCTTACCTAATGTAGATGGTATAGAAATTTGTAGCGAATTGCGGAAAATACCTTCATTCAACGAAACTTTGATTATTTTTCTTTCTTCCAGACACGAAGATTTTGTACATATTGCTGCCTTAGATGCTGGCGGAGATGGCTATTTTTTGAAACCTATTCGCTCCAGACTGATGTTAAGCCAAATAAAAGCAATAGAACGAAGGGGAAATAAAAATACTATAAAAAAAGTACGAGTAACGAGAGTATTTAATCCTGTATTAGATATTGATGAAGATAAAGTTTGTGCCTTAGTAAATGGTATAGAAATTCCTTTGCCAAAACGAGAATTTGAAATCCTTCAATTGTTACTTTCTAAGCCTGGAAAAGTATTTAGCAGAAGCGAAATCTTTAGGAATATCTGGCACAACGAATCTTCTACGAGCGAGCGAGCGATAGATGTACAT
>JANMGN010000732.1:0-11239 GCA_031374645.1 Chitinophagales bacterium
AAAGAAATTCCTTTTAGAAAATTAAAAACATCGTTAGATAAAATGTACTGCGATGAAAAATTAATTAAAAATGGAGTAAATAGGTGGACTAAATATTCTCTCAACAAAAATACGTGAAATAAACACCTTTTTTTTGTAAAAAGTTGAGAGAAATGATCTAATAAAAATATAAAACACTGATTATCAATATTTTATATTATACCAAACCACATGAAATAAATCATAAAAATCTAATAAAAAAGTATAAATGCTCGATAAAGACAAAGAAATAATCATCAATCTCATCAAAAATAACCAAAAACTTCCCAAAGAATACATCTACAAACTCTTCGCTGACGAAGAAGATGTGTTCCTCTTTTGGAATGGAAGAAAAGAAGAAGTGACCAACCTCGCTTTGCCTTTTCATGCCATTGAACACATTGACGAGCCACGAAAAGAAGCCGCAAAACCGCAAACTTCTATGTTTGAAACAGACTTCCGTGGAAGACAACTCAAAGGCTGGACAAACAAACTCATCTGGGGCGACAACAAGCTCATTCTCAGTAGTCTTACGCACGGCAGTATCCGACAAGAGATAGAAGCACAAGGCGGACTAAAACTCATCTACATTGACCCGCCCTTTGCAGTAGGTGCTGATTTTGGATTTGAAATAGAAATAAATGGAGAAATAGCAGAGAAAAAACAATCCATCATAGAAGAAATCGCCTACCGTGACACTTGGGGAAAAGGCATCTCCTCTTATCTCTCTATGATGTACGAAAGGCTAAAATTAATGCACAGTCTTTTGGCAACTAATGGAATTATCTATTTACATTGTGATTGGAGAGTTAGTTTTTACTTAAGGCTTTTATTAGATGATATTTTTTCTGCACAAAACTTTAGAAATGAAATTGCTTGGTGTTATACTGGCGCTTCTCAAGGAAAAACAAAATTTACTCAAAAACATGACACAATAATTGCGTATTCAAAAGATGGAATTCCTGTTTTTAATTGGCAAGATGTTGGAATACCATATTCAGAAGAAACTGTAGCAAGAACAGGAAGAGGAGCTGGTGCAACGGGCTTGTATGGTATTGATGATGCTGAATCTAAACACCAAAATAGATTGAAAACGGACGGAAAGATACCCGAAGATTGGTGGATTGACATTTATAGACTACAAGGAAATGGTTTAGAAACAGTTGGCTATGCCACCCAAAAGCCCGAAGCCCTTCTTGAGCGCATCATCAAAGCGAGCAGCAACGAAGGCGACTTGGTGGCAGATTTCTTTTGTGGCTCAGGCACAACCGCAGCCGTAGCCGAAAAACTCGGCAGAAAATGGATAACCACAGATTTGGGCAGGTTCAGTGTACATACCGCAAGAAAAAGGCTCATTGGCGTACAGCGAGAACTGCAAAGCACGGGCAAAGATTTCAGAGCCTTTGAGGTGCTAAACTTGGGCAAATACGAGCGACAGTTTTTTATGAACGAACTCGGCAAAGGACAAGAAAAAGATTATATTGACTTGATGTTAGAAGCCTATCGTGCCAAACCGCTACAAAGTGACGGGCTACTTCACGGCAGCAAAAACGGACGATTGGTACACGTAGGACCACTCGATGTACCTGTTACGCAGACACTCCTGACGGCTATTTTTGAAGAATGTAAAAAAAATCTCTATACGCAAGTAGATGTTTTGGGCTTCGAGTTTGAGATGGGACTTGCGCCCTACTATGTGCAAGAACTCAAATCGCAAGGCGTAAGCATCAACCTAAAATACATCCCAAAAGAAGTGTTTGACAAAAGAGCAATAGACAAAGGACAAGCCAAGTTTTTTGATGTAGCGTTCCTTGATGCCAAAGCAACAGTGAAAGAAAAGACCATGACTCTGGAATTGACTGATTTCGTCACGCACTATACTCAGGACGATATCGAAGACCTACAACACAGCATGAAAGCAGGTAGCAAAGTCGTAATAGAAGATGGGCAAATCATCAAACTCGAAAAAGACAGCAACAGCATCATTACCCGTACACTTTTGACCAAAAACTGGTACGATTGGATAGATTATTGGTCTATTGATTACGATTATCACAGCAAAAAAGAAATGATAGACGGCACATGGACAGGCAACTATATCTTTGAAAACGAGTGGCAAAGTTTCCGCACCAAAAAGAACCCAACTTTGGAATTTATTGCTACGCCTTATGAATACAAAGCCGCCGGACACTACAAAGTAATGATAAAAGTAGTGGATATTTTGGGCATAGATACAAGCAAGTTGATAGATGTAGTGGTAAAATAGTCATTTTGAAAAATTAATGTTAGGTGTAAGTCTATCAATAATCCACAGGTAAAATGATGCGCTTCATCAAAAATCTCAAAGAAACCTATATCAGCGCATTGAAAAGCATCGGAGTAGGTATTTGTATCAGTAGAAAAGAAAAAAACGCTATTTTCGTGAAAAAAATGGCGTTTTTTCTTATTTATATCCTAAAAAGCACATTATTCAATTAATTTAATTATTTCAAAGCCTTTTTTTTGCCCTCGTAATAAACAGTAATAATATATGTACCTTGTGGATAATCACGAAAAATATTGCAACAAAAATAAGTCTTTTCTACTTTTTTCAAATCTAAAAATGAAATCCATTGGCTAAATAATAACACCAAAAAAAAAAAGCGCAAACTTTCAAATTTGCGCTTTTTTTTATAAATATTTACTTTGATTTAGCTTCTTCCTCGTCACGTAACTGTCTGCGAAGGAATTTACCAACATTTGTTTTTGGTAATTCTGTTCTAAATTCTACGTGTTTTGGTACTTTGTAAGAAGTCAGATTTTCACGACAAAGCGCAATAACTTCTTCTGCTGTAAGCGAATCATCTTTTTTTACGATAAATACTTTGGGTACTTCGCTTGATTTTTCATCTTTTACACCAATCGCCACCACTTCCAAAACTTTCGGACTCATCGCCACTACATCTTCGATTTCATTCGGGTAAACATTAAAACCAGATACCAAAATCATATCTTTTTTTCTATCTACAATCTGAAAATAGCCATCTTCGTGCATCAAACCAATATCTCCTGTACACAACCAGCCATCTTTCAGCGTTTTTGCCGTTTCATCAGGACGTTTGTAATAACCTTTCATCACTTGTGGTCCACGCACTCGGATTTCTCCAATTTCTCCAACTGCTAAAACATTGCCATCATCGTCCGTAATACAAAAATCTGTTGAAGGCAACGGCAGACCAATAGTTCCTATTTTTCCGCTACCATCTATCGGATTACAAGAAGCGCAAGGCGACGTTTCTGTCATACCAAAACCTTCCGCAAGCGGACAGCCTGTTACTTGTTGCCAGCGTTCCGAAACAGCACGTTGCACAGCAGTACCACCTCCGATAGTTGCTTTCAGCGTACTATGGTCTAATTTTTGAAACTCCTCATTATTCAAAAGCGCATTAAACAAAGTATTAATACCTGCAAAAGCAGAAACTTTATGCGCCTTAAATTCTTTTACCACCGAAGGTATATCACGTGCATTCGTAATCAAAACATTCTCAATACCTCTACCAAAAAGTGTCAGGCAATTTACCGTAAACGCAAAAATATGATACAAAGGTAATGCGCAAATCGCAGTTCCACCTTCTACTACAAACGGTGCCATAATTCCATTATTTTGCAACATATTCGCTACTAAATTACGGTTTGTAAGCATTGCACCCTTAGAAATACCTGTTGTTCCGCCTGTATATTGCAAAATAATCACATCGTCGCCACTACTCTGAAAAGGTTTTATACTAAATTTTTTGCCATCAGAAAGAGCCGTTTTGAAACTAACCGTATTGACAAGATTATATTTAGGAACTAATTTTTTGATGTTTCTGATAACAAAATTAACCAAAATTCCTTTCAATCCAAGCATTTCGCCAATACTCGTCACGATAACCGTTTTGATTTGAGTATCTGCAATAATTTGCTCAAAATTCGCTGCAAAATTTTCACAAATTAATATTGCTTTTGCGTCAGAATCTACAAATTGATGCTTCATTTCACGTGGTGTATAAAGCGGATTCGTATTTACAATAACCAATCCTGCACGCAAAGCACCAAACAAAGCAATCGGATATTGCAATAAATTGGGCGACATCAAGGCAATTTTATCGCCAGGCTCTAAGCCTCTCGAATGAAGATACGCACCAAAATTTCTTGACATTTCGTCAATTTCACTATACGTAAATGTTTTACCCATACACGTAAAAGCAGGCTTTGTTGGGTATTTTTTAAACGTTTCATTTATCATATCTACCAATCGCACATACTGATCAGGATTGATATTTGCAGGTATTCCCGCAGGGTACTTTTGCAGCCAAGGACGTTCCATGTTATAAAAAAATTTAGACTTAAAATGCGTTAGGAAATAAGATATTTTTCAAATTTTCAGGAGATTTTATAAAAAATCAGCCCAATTTAGCTTACAAATAGTTGCAATTTTATTTAAAAAAATGACTATTATCATAATCAACGTAATGACTTTGCAAAAATATCAAAATATTGTATCAAACAAACAATAAAGCTCATTTTTTATAATTTTTATTTATCTAAAAAAAAAGCGTACCTTTGCATTGAAAAAAATATACATTAAATTTCTATTTAATTTAACATGAACTGGAAAAAATATTATACGCTTATTACTATTGGATTATTGGTTTTAGGTGGCGCAATCGGTAAATATTTTTATCAAATGCCCAAATATATTAATGGCGAAAAAGCAACTGATTTTACAGCGACACTCCTCAATGGCGAACAATTTAAACTATCTGATTTGCATGGAAAATATGTACTATTAGATTTTTGGGGTTCTTGGTGCGGCCCATGTCGCAAGGCAAACCACGAAATTTTACCCATTTATGAAAAATACCATACCGCACAATTTGAAAATGCAAACGGATTAGAAATCGTAAGTATAGCAATAGAAAAAAACGAAGGAAGCTGGAAAAAAGCAATTGAGCAAGATGGTTTGACGTGGAAATATCATATTTCTACGCTCAACGAATTTGATAATCCCATTGCGCTCGAGTATGGCGTAAAAGTAATCCCTACAAGTTACCTTATCGATGAAAATGGTATGATTATAGGAGTAAATTTACTACCAGAAAACCTTGACCGTATGTTTCGTGACAGACTAAAAAAATAATATTTCAATACCAAAACAAGTTATTAATAGTGCGATAAGTAGGCGTATAGAAATAATCAGTAATTTTTTTGTCGTTGTAAAATAACATAAGTAACTTCCTTTTAGTCAGTTACTTATGTTATTTTACAACGACTTCCCTTTAAAAAAATTGCTATTATTTTAGCCCAACTACTTACGTATGCCATAAAATGCTGATTGTTAAGTATTTATTAAAAAAAATGACTAAAAAATCTTATCACGTCTAAAAAACAGTATTCTAATCATTTAACATTTAATAATGTACCCTAACCTTTTACGCCCACTCGACTTGGGTTTTACTACTCTAAAAAATCGTGTATTGATGGGTTCAATGCACACAGGATTGGAAGAGACACCAAATGGCTACAAAAAATTAGCTGCCTTTTATGCAGAACGTGCCAAAGGCGGCGTCGGTTTGATAGTCACAGGCGGCGTCGCTCCGAACTGGCAAGGCTGGACTTCTCCTTTTTCCGCCAAAATGACCACCCAAAAAGAAGCCAATAAACACAAAAAAGTTACAGAAGCTGTCCATAAAGAAGGCGGTAAAATCTGTATGCAGATTCTACACGCTGGTCGATATGCTTATTTACCAAGCGGCTCGGTTGCGCCATCTGCTATACAAGCACCTATCAACCCTTTTCCACCAACCGCTTTGACAGAAGCTGACATCACAAAAACGATACAACAATTTGTAAATTGTGCTGCTTTGGCACAATCTGCTGGTTACGATGGTGTAGAGATTATGGGTTCAGAGGGCTATCTTATCAACCAATTTATCTGCAAAAGAACCAATCAAAGGACAGACAAATGGGGCGGCGATTACGAAAATCGTATTCAGTTTCCTATCCAAATCGTCCGCAACATAAGAGAAAAAGTTGGTAAAAATTTTATCATTATTTACAGACTTTCCATGCTGGATTTGGTAGAAGACGGAAGCACTTGGGAAGAGGTCGTACAGCTGGCAAAAGAAATAGAAAAAGCTGGAGCGACGATTATTAATACAGGTATTGGTTGGCACGAAGCAAGGATTCCGACTATCGCAACGACTGTTCCACGAGCAGCATTTTCTTGGGTAACAAAACGTATGATGGGCGAGGTTTCTATCCCTTTGATAACGACTAATCGTATCAATATGCCCGAAGTAGCAGAGCAAGTTTTGGCAGATAAACACGCTGATATGGTTTCTATGGCACGTCCTTTTTTAGCAGATGCTGACTTTGTAAAAAAAGCAAGGGAAGGTCGTCGTGATGAAATAAATACTTGTATTGCTTGCAATCAGGCTTGTTTAGACCATACTTTCAACCATAAACCAGCATCGTGCATCGTTAATCCTCGTGCAGGTAATGAGCTGGAAATCAATATTTTAGCGACTAAAAAAAGAAAAAAAATCGCTATTGTTGGCGCAGGTCCTTCGGGATTGGCGTGTGCTGTTACTGCCGCAGAATGTGGACATGAAGTACATCTTTTTGAAGCAAAAAGCGAAATAGGTGGACAGTTTAATATGGCAAAAACAATTCCTGGCAAAGAGGAATTTCACGAAACAATACGCTACTATAATAAGATGATACAGCTTCATGGTGTACAACTTTTTTTGAATAAAAAAGTCGATAGCAGCGATTTAGAAGGCTTTGACGAAATCGTGATTTCGACAGGCGTTGAAGGGCGTTCTTTGGATTTAGAAGGCATCAATAATCCCAAAGTATTGAGTTATACAGATGTTTTATTGCATAAAAAACACGTTGGAAAAAGTGTTGCAATTATTGGAGCAGGCGGTATTGGCTTCGATGTAGCAGAATATTTGTCGCATCAAGGAGAAGCTCTTTCACAAAACATCGAGCTTTATATGAAAGAGTGGGGCGTAGATATGACCTACACAAATGCAGGTGCTACTCAAAAACCTCAGCCCGAAGCATCGCCTCGAAATATTTTTTTACTTCAACGCTCTAAAAGAAAAATTGGAGATGGTTTGGGTAAAACAACAGGTTGGATTCACCGTGGCAGTTTGAAAATGAAAAAAGTGGAAATGCTCAATAATGTCAATTATGAAAAAATAAGCGATGAAGGTTTGCATATTAGTATAGATGGTATTCAAAGAATATTGGAGGTCGATAACATCGTTATTTGTGCTGGTCAAAACTCTAATACAACGCTTTTTGAGCATTTAAAAAGTAAAAATATAACGGCGCATCTTATCGGCGGCGCACTACAAGCAGGCGAAGTGGATGCCAAAAGAGCTATCGAAGAAGGCGTTAGGTTGGCGATTACTTTTTAGAAAGTCTCAAATTTTACAATAAAATATAGCATAAGATGATTACTCATTTTGTGCTATTTTTATATAAGGTGCTTCCGTATTGCGTGCTACTTTCATAACGCAACAAAGTATAATACATCTATTATTTTTATCATCTTAGTGTCTTTAACACCAATTCCCATATTTTTCCATAAGGAACAATCTCTAATTCGTAAGCTTCATCGCCAAGTTCTACGGTTTGATGTTCTAATACGTCTAAAAAAGGTTGGGCATACTGTTGTATTTTTTCTTTTTTGAAATTATGCTTAATACATAGTAATAGCAATTTGAAAATCAAACGAATACGGCTTCGGCTTTCAGAATCGTCAATATAGCGTTGCAAATATTTTTGAATTGCTTCATAACGGTCAGAAAGTTCATCGTATTTTTTTTCTACTATCAAAAATAACATTTCAATCAATAAAATATTGAGATTCATTCCTGACTTTTCTTTCTCATAAAACAGCAAACTATTTTTGAAAGTGGTAAGTCGAAAATCTTTTTTTAGTTTTGACTTTTGTTTTTCGTTAGGCGCATAAATCTCACAAACCATTATAAAATGTAAAAAAGCGTAATAAATAGCCCATTTTTCTTGAATATGCGCAGGAAAACTTTTGAAAAAAGTATTATTGGTTGCCTTAATCCATTTTTCAGTAGCAAGATTATAGTCTGTACTATGCAAATGACTAATAAAGGAAAGTTCTAATACTTTTAACCAAGAAGTAGTGCCTTCGGTTACGCAAAGTAAACATTTATCAATACAAGAAGCGGCATTATCAAATTCTTTGCGCTGCGTGTAGCCTACAATCAGATAAAAATAATAGGTTTTCAATGCTTGTGAATACTTTACTGGCTGTTGTTCAAAATAATTAGCCCCATCAAGTGCTGTTTCAAATAGTACCTTAGCATCATTCTTAGCTGAATGTATGCACAATTTTAATAAATAAGTATAGATTTCTATAGTAGGCGAGCTAAAATCCCCTTTGAGAAGTAAAAAAGCAGCCATTTTATCCTCGGTAAGTGCAATCAACTCATTATTATTGAGCTTATCATTCCGGTATAGCATCAATATTTCGTCGTAGTACATTTTTGCTTCCACTTCTATCCCTTCCAAGTGATGCAATCGTTTTACTTCAGCACTGTAAAAAGCCATTTTTTTAGGACTAATCTTACCTAAAATTCGTTTTGCTGCAATGTATGCCAAATCTGTAAAACCATACTTGACACAATTTTCATAAATATATTCGCCCATTTCGACTGCTGCAGCATCGCCACTCAGATGTATCAAAACATTAAACGACATCAATAAATTATGATACCGAAAACGCTCTGTTTCAGCATCATTTTTATTTTTCAACTTCACATCAATAAAAGGAATTACATCATACAACTGCGTTTTGAGGTCGAATTTTAGCTTATGATAAGCTGCAGCTCCTGATTTTCCATACAGTGCTATCGAGGCAGTATCATCGTCAGGAAATGTGTTGTGCAACATTCCATAATAAAGTTTTACCAGATTAGTTCCATTGTTTTGAAAAAGCCAGTTTTGAAGGTAAGTACTCTTATTTTGTTCTATTATGTGTATTAACTCTTTGAGAGAATTCATCTGTATTGATAGTATTGATTGATTGACATGACATATACTTACAAATATATCCCTTTTTTTCAATATTTTCAAAAAAATATCAAAAAAAACTATTTTTTATACAAAAAAATGCGGACAGTTTTTGTTCTTTTCTTACGTCATATTTTAATTTATACACTACTACAAAAAAAAAAAAAACATTATAACTAATTGATTATCAACAATTTATATAAATATTATTTTCTTAAAATCTATATTATTTGCAAAAGAAAACACGTAAAACTGTCCTTTTTTCCGATAGTTCCTGCCTCTATCTTTGTGGTATCAAAAGAAAGAAATCGAAACACTATTTATAAAAACAAAAAATAAAATAGCACACAGACTTTCTTTTTCGCTTTGGTTTCTATGCCGGCAAGCCGCCAAAGCCCAATCATTTTTTTATCATAATTCAAAAATTAAAAAGATATGACACAGTATATCGTTATGCTATTGCTGGCATTAGGCATTATATTAGGCTCTCAACAATACGAAAATGCAAACAATTCTGAAAAGAAAGAAATGCGTCACAAAGTAGGAATTATTGACGATGATGTAAATATTTAACCATTAAAACACGCTTATTATGGATGTAGAAATTCAATTAGGTTCGCCTCGCTATCATTGTGATAGGTTTGGTATTTGTAAAATAGATGATTATAATACAGCTACTTTTACAAAAAAAGAAGGCAAAGCATTAGCTAAAATAAATCTAAAAAAGAGTAAAGGAAACAATTATTTGGTAGTCGCTTTTCAAACCGAAAGTATCACAAATACCACCTTTAATAAACATTTTAGCAATGGAATATTTACTATTAGTACCGATAGTATGCCCTCTATACATTGTAATCTTGGAAACAATGAAACCTTATCTCTAAAAGCTGGTAATTATCCAATATCAATAACAATGTACTATCAGCAAGTAGTAATCCCTTGTTTTATTGTTGAAAAAAGTAAAATACAACATGATTGTATCTTGTGTATAGCAGAAAACACATCATAATTAAACAAATAAAATTTGGTTTTTCGCTTAAAACGAGAAGAAAAATTGATTTCTTTTGAAATAGCATTGTTTTTAGCTCAAAAAGAGAAGTAAATTTTTTGTTTTCTCTTACAAAGCGAAGGATTTACTTGACATTGGCTTTATACGCTCGTACCTTTGTAAAACAAACACTATAGAATACCCTAAATAAAAAACCAAATCCATTTTTCTAACTTCTAAATTTTTTACACATGAAAAAATTACTTTTTTTCTCGCTTACAATCTTGATTATCAGCTTTTTAGGAAGCTGTGGTAAAAAAGACTATACCAGTATAGAAGGGCAAGTACTCGAAAAAGGCTCTAATAAAGGCATTGCGAATGCCAAGGTCATTTTCTCGGAGTGCGTGTCAGGCGATGGCTTCGGAGCAAGTGCTATTTGTGCTGATGTAGAAACCGTACTGACCAATGCACAAGGCAAGTACATTTTTACAAAAGAAAAAGACAAAGCTACTGATTACCGCATACGTGCCGAAAAAACCAATTATGGCAATGTTTATCCCGTGTATCATCTTGCAAATGCAGGAGAACGCACCAAAAATCTCGATTTTACATTGCCCGCTTTTGCTTGGATAAAGTTTCATGTCAAAAATGTGAATCCGTTTGATGAGAAGGATTTGATTATTGCCCCAGGGTCTTCTTTGGCTAATCTGAACTATCGTTTTTATGGAAAATTTATTGATACAACCTATATTTTAAAATGTTTTGGTAGTGATATTAATATCACAGATTGGTTTGTATATGAGAATAATAAAAAGGAGTACTTTCAAGATTCTCTTTTTGTGAAAGGTTTAGATACCGCTCTTTACAAAATTAAATACTAAAATATAAACAACTTAAAAATACTATAAACTATACTATCGTAGTATGGTAAGGCATTTTATTTTTCGCCCTGCTTGGTGTTCCCCATGAAAAACAAAGCTCTACCGCCTTGCTTGGTGTTTTCACCACGCAACAACGAAGCCTAAATCTACCGCAATTTGCGGAACTTCTATTTTTTCTTTAACTTTGTAAAATCAAAACCTATGCAACACAAAAAACGACGGTGTGGCTGCCAAAAAGCTAACCCTAAACCCTTTTCTTTCACTTTAA
>JANMGN010000733.1:0-3885 GCA_031374645.1 Chitinophagales bacterium
CTTTTTACGAGCATCTTCTATTATTTTAGCCGTTTCTGCCCGAATTCTATTGAGTTCCGAGCCAGAAGTTTCACGTGCAGAGGAAATTTCATCTGTATATTGTTTTTTGGCTTCGTCCATTTTTGCTTTTACAGAAGTCAGTTCTTTTGCTGCGTTGTCACGTGCAGTAGCGACTTCTTGAGCCGCCGCCAAACGAGCTTTTTCTATTTCTTTTGCTGCATTTTGTTGTGCTTCTTTGATACTTAGATTTATTTTTTCAATCTCCGTATTTGCTTTCGTTTTTGCAGCAGCAACTGCATCTGCTTGGTCTTTAAGTGTTTTTTGGATTTCTACATCTGCTTTTTTGCGACTTTCTAAAACCTCGTTTGCAAAATCAGCTTTTTTTTGCGCACCAGCTTCTTTTGATGCCAAAAGTTCATCTTGCATTTGCGTTTTTTGCTTTTCTCCGTTTTCTCTTACTTGCTGGATTTCAAGACGCAATTTTTCTTTTGCAGCAGCTAATTCTTTTTTCAAATCAGCCAATTCTTGGTCATTGAGCTGCGAAATATCAGCCACTCTTTTTACCTGTCCACCGTTAGTGCCTCCGCCAGCGATAGAAGCTGCTGAGCCTGTAGCACCTGTTCCTGTGGCTACATTTGTAGTTGCGCCACCTACGACTTCTGAAGATTTTGAGTTTGCTGCACGACTTTTATCCAAACTATTGTAAAAACAATTTACAAATTGTTTAAACTCTTTCGTACGACTTTCTTGCAGCGTCTGTTTTATCATTTGATGCTTGATATTATTCACGATGTACATTCCTACTACATCATTTTTGCTCAACCACTCCAAACTTGGTAAATCGAGTTGCATCAGATTTTGACGTGCTGTATTAGTACCTTCTTTCAAAACTTCTCCCAAAGTAGTGAAGCGAAAAGTCTTTTTTTCTCCAGCAGTATTCACAAAAACAAGATTATCATCTTGATTAAGTTCGTCGCCACCTTTTGAAGTTATTTTAGCAATAATTCCCTTTTCGTCGTTTAAAAATTCTAAACTGTAAGAATAGCTACCTCGAACAACCAAAAGACATTTGTTTGTAGCAACAACAGGAACGCCATTTACTACTTTATTTACAGTTATAAAAGAACTGCAATCTTGTGCAATAAGGTTTAGAGTAAATAGACTTGTAAGTAAAATGAATAATAATTTTTTCATAAAACGTAGGTATTTCGGTTTGGTTTGGGCGTAATAATTTTGATAATTTTGCCCGATTATTAGTATAAAATTGGATAAAAAATGTTTTTGAAAACACTTTTTGCTATTTTGTTAATTAAACGCTAAAATTATACATTATTTTATAATCTATATTATATTTTTTCAAAATATTTTGTGTTTTTTCATTTTTTAACAAAATATACCGTCAATTTGCGTAATAGGAGAAAAATCACTAACAGCTTTTAAGGTATAAGTTTTATTTTCTTTGAAAAATTGACTATTTTTGCACAAATTATTTTATTATAAAAGAAAAT
Organism: Chitinophagales bacterium; assembly: GCA_031374645.1. Classification (GTDB taxonomy): domain Bacteria; phylum Bacteroidota; class Bacteroidia; order Chitinophagales; family Saprospiraceae; genus CANHEE01. The sequence continues at coordinate 1,509 of JANMGN010000733.1, forward strand.
AATACCACGAAACGAAGTTCGGAGAAGCTAATTATACTAATTTTATTCAAATAAATATCACAGTTTGTGAAAATTAGTGGAATTAGTGGTAAAAAAATATGCTAACTTTTAATGCAAAATAAACAACCACTCGAACTGAGTGACGAATTTCGCTATATTTTAGACGAAATAGAGAAAACAAATAATAATCTTTTTGTTACAGGAAAAGCAGGGACAGGAAAATCTACGTTGCTCCAATTGTTCAAAAATACGACTAAAAAAAGGACGGTTGTGGTCGCTCCTACGGGCATCGCTGCGCTCAATGTTGGTGGTCAGACGATACACTCTTTCTTCGGTTTTGGTCCTCGTTTGATGCAAAAACACGAGATAAAAAAGCGTTGGCAAAAAAAATTATACGAAAATATAGAGGTGTTAATTGTCGATGAAGTTTCGATGGTACGTGCTGATATTATGGATAATATGGATTATTTTTTGCGCCTCAATCGTGATTCTAATAAGCCTTTTGGTGGCGCACAGGTGGTGCTTTTTGGCGATTTATTTCAACTTCCGCCTGTGGTTAGTTCGCCCGAAGAACAACTTTATTTCCAGACTACGTACAAAGGTTCTTATTTTTTCTATGCACATCTCTTTGATAAACAAGACTTTACGTTGGATTTGATAGAGTTGCGCAAAATTTATCGTCAAGAGGAAAGACATTTTATCCGACTTTTAGATACCGTCCGCACCAATCGTATGGATTACGAAGATCTCGATGATTTGAACGAGCGTTACGAGCCTGATTTTGAAACCGAAGAAGGCTACATCACTTTGACTACTCGAAACGTCATCGCTGACCAAATCAACGAACGAGAGCTTACAAAAATCGCAGAACCTACTTTTATGTTCACAGCAAAAATTGAAGGAAATTTTGATCCTAAAAATTTTCCTACCGATTCGCTGTTGCAACTTAAAAAAGATGCTCAAGTCATGTTTATAAAAAACGATGCCGAACGCCGCTACGTGAATGGTACAATTGGTAAAATCGTTTCTTTGACGGACGAAAAAATCGAAGTAGAGCTCACAGAAAAAGACGAAAGTACCAAAATTGTAGAAGTGACATTGGCTTCTTGGGAAATGCTGCGTTACAAAATTTCAGAAAAAGACCCAAATCAGCTTGAAGCGGAAGTTGTAGGTAGTTTTAAACAATATCCTTTAAAAATGGCTTGGGCAATTACTATACATAAAAGTCAGGGCAAAACCTTTGATAAAGTAGTGATTGACCTCGGAAGAGGGGCGTTTGAGCATGGGCAAACTTACGTTGCGTTGAGTAGATGTCGTTCGCTAAAAGGTATTGTTTTGAAGCAAAAAATTCGTCCACAAGATGTAATGACAGACGAGCGAATTGTGGAATACTATGGTAAGTTTTAATTTTTTTGTATGAATTTTAGATTAAAAAAAACTCGACGCAATATTTTTACGTCGAGTTTTTTTTATAAAAATTTGATTTACAGTATTTTAAATATTTTATTTATACTGTATTTTATTGACTTTCATCATCTGTATAAAAATTAATTTCTAATTGGCTATCCAAAATATCCCAAGTATGGTCAGCCAAAAGTCGTATTTCAGCTACATAAGTATAAGGAGGTTTTGCGCCCCATTCTTCTTGCGAAACCATCGAAATCAAATACTTTCCATTTTCTTTTTGGTACAAAAAATAATCATAACCAACGACAGGTTTGAAACCAGTTTCTGCTTGATATATTTTTTCGGAAAGCACCACACGCTCCTCTAAGGCTTTCGCCTGAGCCATAAGCGTTTCCATTTGTTTGCGTAACTGATTGAGTTGTCTATCCGTTTGTTGGTACATCGCTTTCATAGCGATACCTCTTGTGCGCCCTTTGTCCATCGGCTTGATGATTGCACCACCTGCTGTGTGTGCATAAGGTAATAAGCCTGGATTCTGAGCTACTTTTTTTATATCAATGGGATTAACAAAATCGTTATTGACTGTGTTTTCCGTTGGTATTTTATCTTCTTGCATTTTTTGTTTTAAAATTTCTGTTTATAATATTTAGTAAAACATCAAAATTTATATTTTGTTTAAAATGCTCAAATTTTTTTTATTGTATAAATAAAAAACCAGCTTCCTCTTACGAAGAAACTGGTTTTTGTCATAAAACCTCATTGAGGATTTAATTATTTCTGAACAACAACACGCTTAACGCTTTGTTTGTTACCATTTGTAATTTGTACCATGTAAACACCGTTAGCCATATCAGTAAGGTCGAAAGATTCGTTACCATTGATTGCGTTAGCGATTTTACGAGTTACTACAACTTGACCCAAAGCATTTTTGATGCTTACGTTTAACGTAGCAGTTTCGTTTAAGTCATAA
>JANMGN010000737.1:0-8589 GCA_031374645.1 Chitinophagales bacterium
ACATGAAAAACAACTTTCTGAACAAGATTATCGTCAGCTGATTTTAGGAGAATACACTTTTCTAAAACGTCCAGTTGTTTTTATTGGAGATGATGTTTTTGCAGGAAATGCAAAAGCGACCATCGAAGCAGCAAAATCTAAATTATAAAATTTTGATAATCAATATTTTATAAAATGTAAAAATAAATATGCTTTTTTATTTGAATAAAAAAATAGAAGTGGCACGGCAATTGCCTGTATAGGTAAGCGTGAGGTAATTTTTTCATGGTGAATAGAGGCTTGTCCAAAAGACAAGCCTCTTTCCTATTTTAATGATAGGCGTTACCCTATTCTAATATATTGCGCCCTTTCAGGGCTAAATGGACTAATTATTTTTCTTCACTACACGATTTGTAACTACACGAACTCTGAATGCCTCAGCTGCTGCGGCATCTACTGGAAAAATTTCGTATTGCTCGCCTGTTGATAATTTTTTTGTTTTTTCATCTTTTTTAAGGCTCGTTAAAACTTCCATGAACTTCGGATTATTAGAAACCATGTTCATTTCTATCTTATTAGCCTCTCCTTTGCGGCAACCAAAAAAATAGTAGTTTTCAGCTGATTTGATGTAAACATACACACGGTCATCAGGTTCTGCGCCCGAAGGTTGGCGAAATTCTACACACGCATTGACCATTTTATTTATTTTTTCGCCATTGATACTCGCCAAAGCGACCACGTCACGGGTATTAATAAAAGATTGCGTTTCGGCATTCCAACGCATCGGCAAATAGCTAAACAGAAGCTGAAATTTGTTGTATTTTTTAGAAATCTCCAACGAACGCTCTTTTATACCGTTAGTGACTTTTGCCCATTCATTTTCGTCAGGGATTATTTCAGCCAGCGCTTTATCATAAAAAGCACCTTTGGTATTGTAATCTACATCAGCAATTTCTTGCCCAACGATTGCAAAATCATTGACAATAACATTCATCAATTTTTCTGGAACTACAAATTCTATACCAGCCATAATATTTGTATATATCTGATAATCAATCATTTGCAAAGTCATTGTATCTGAATTGGGTCTCAAAAACTCAGCTGTACAATCGCCAGCAGCCGTAATTTTTACGCCTTTTGCCATGCCGCAAATACTAAATTTACCTTCTCCATTTACCCTACCATCTTTATTTCCAAAAATCAATAAACTACCTTTTTTGACATTATTATTGCCAATATTTGCTACTTTCACAGAATCTCCAAAATAAAATTGGTCTTTTGCGTGATTGTATTTTAACAATCCTCTTGCATCTAAAAAGGCTCTATCTTTACGTTGAAAAAGTGGTGTCAGAATATTTGGGTACATCGAAGCGGTTTCTTTGCTCAAAAAAATACCTACTCGAAGCGGCTCATCTTGGAAATTTTTGGGCTCATCATAAGGAATTGCCAAATCTTTTTTGTCCGCATCACAATTGACCGTGAACCACTCTTTGTAAGGTAATTTGGGAGCATTTAGACTTGCAAATCCTTTAAAATTCAAGTTTTTAGATTCTGCATTCAAACTAATTTGACCACGGAAATCCGTTTTGAAATCTATCAAAAAGCTGTCTTTATCTATCACCTCGCCTGTTGCACGTGTCGCTGTTTTTTTCTCACTTGCTTGTCCTTTTCCTACTCTCGCACCAATGATATTACTAAACAGAATTTCTTGTTTTTTTCGCCCAATATTATACTCATAATAACCTTTTGCGGTGTAGGCTTTTTTACCCGCAATATTTACTGTTGCACGATTGATAACGTGGTATTTACTTGATGTATCAGCTACGATTTTGGCATTTTCGAGCGTAGTCATTACACCACCAGGCTTGATTTCTACCTCTCCTTTTTCAGGAAAAATCAGCGCATCACAAGAGTTAATGTTCGGAACACCTCCAATTTTTAATTCATACGTTTTTAAGTTATAAAATGCCGTTTTTCCTTTAAATTGTAGGGAATCCTGCTGTTTATCGGTACAAAGGAAAGCCGCTAACTTTTTTTCATCAGACTTAAAAGTAACCGTTTCATTTTTCATATCCCAGTTAAACTCCGACATAGAAGTAGAATACTGATTGTACGGCATTGTAGTAGAAATTTTATCAGAATTGGCTTTAAAACGCCCAACTTGCTCGTCAAAATCTGCTTTTCCAGAGATATTTTTAGTATCGAAAGCCAAAGCATTTGCCCCAACTACCTTGATTTGCATATTCATGGTATCTGCTTCGGTCGAGTTTGCACCAAAAGAGAATAGTTTTGAAGTCATTGCGCCTTTGCTCCAATCAAAAAGTCCACGTCCTTTTACCCCTTTCGGCGTTAAGATAATCGTTCCTTTTAGCGTATGTTCGTTTGCTTTAAACATGGCAAAAGGCTTTTCTTTTGTCGTGATATACATACTATCTCGATATGGTCGCCAGTCGATATTCACGTCTTCGCCTTTTACTTGCGGTACTTGTACAGCACTTTTGCGGTCTTCTTCGAGGTTAAATTTTTTCGCAGAAGCAAGTGTTTGTTTTGGCTTAAAAATAATGTCCTCAGAGTTGATAGTAGCACCAATATAATTGATGATTCCTTTACCCAAATAACCTTTATTAGAAAGTAAAATTTGTCCTTTAAAATTACCTTTTCCTTGGTAGGCAGGGTAACCGTCAGGCAAAGGCGTATTGGTTTTGAAGCCCAACGAAGCATCGTCTTGGATAGAAAGTGCCTCGACAAAATCAGGGAAAATCTTTGCTGACTTCATCGTTCCTTTGAATAAAACGTCTTCTTTTACAAAATTATCAGCATGATTGAAGCTAAATTTATCTAATTTGAAATAAAAAGAATCCCGTTTGTATATGCTATCTTGCGTTATCTTTTTGTCGTAAAAAACATAGGAATTACCTTTACTTTGAAAAGAAGGAAACATATTAATATCATCACGACCCGATTTATTGTTCGGTGCATCTACCAATAAAACGCCGTTTGCGTGTTCGATACGAGAGGCGATTCCTTTCGCAACAGGTTGTCCGAGTTTATCCAAATCGCCCGTAGGCACATAAATATCAAAAAAACGAACAGAATCCATGTCCACCTGAAATTTATCGTAATCAAAATGATAACCTTTTCCGAACATCGTCGTGTAACCGCAAAACATTTTGCCCGCAAAATCCATATTGCGGTTTTCTTTTACTTTTATCGTTCCGTTATTGGGCTTAAAACCAACCTTTTGTTTCGTACTCAGCTCCATACTTGTCACGCCTTGTATGGTCAGATTTTTATCCGCCAAATTAAACCAAGCGTTAGATTTTTCTGATTCAGAAACGATTTTCAAAGCATCGTAATCTACTTTTTTCAAACTCGCATCAGCGTAGTGTAAAGCCTTGTCACGTATCGTAATAATCTGATTTTCAGAATCATAGTTGATAAAACCTTTGGCAATAAGGTCGTACAAAAGGCTTTGGATTTGTTGTACATCAAAGTTTGGATTGAGCCTTTGTGCAAATATTTTAGCGTCAATTATCCTTTTGTTTTGCTCATTTGCTACCAATTTCAATATCGCAATAGGATTCGTGCTTCCTGTACTTTGCAAACGACGGTAATCAGAATCATCAAAATATTTGAAAGATTCCATTTCTACACGTGTCGTAATTCCTCCTGTTGTAAAGTTTTTTTCGCCAATAACAACCGAATCTTTTGCCAAATACCAGTCTATTTTATCAGAATCAATATTAGCTTTGTGATAAGAATCAAAGAACGGATTGCGGTCAGAACCACGTTCTCCACGAGAAAGACGTAACTCTTGTTTGCTCATTTCAAAACGAAAATTTACAGAAGGGTGGAAAAGGGAATCTTTACCAAAATAAAGCACCGCCTCTACACGCTCGCCAACAATTCGCTCGCCTTTGCGTATCGTAAACAACTCCGATGAGCCTCTAAATTTCTGTCTTTGTCTTTCGTCAAAAAGCAAAATAGTTGCTTTTTGAGTTTTGCTACCGTAACCACGAACGGTTGTCCCTTCCAATCGAAAACCACCGATATATTTAATTCCTTGACCTAAGTTGTTGATTTCCAATATATTATTAACTGACTTGAAACGAGGATAAGACGCTTCAGCTATATTTTCGGTCACGATTTTTTCTTCAAAAGCACCTTCAATATCCCTATCTGGAAAAAGAGAAGGATAGTGTAGGGTTGTTTTTTCTACATCATAAATACTTTTTTTGGTATCTACTGCATAGTCGCCTACAAAAGTGCAATACACATCTTCACTCAATTTGAAACGTGTCCAAGAAACTTTGCCTCCTTTCCCCTTGAATAATTGGTCGGTAGGATAATAAATACCAGAAGTACCTACTATTGTGGTCGAATCTTTTTTGGCTTTGCACAACAAATCCATTTTTTCAAACTGAACAAATGGCTTTTTATCTTCGTATTTCAAAGCATATTTTGCCGAACGAGCATACCAGCTTGTTCCATTTTCAGAGAATTTTAGTGCATTATCGTCAAAAAAAGTATCAGAAAAGTCTAAGAAAACCTCTATTGGAGTGATTCTACGCTTCTCGATGTCATTGAGCATCTGATTGAGTATTTCATGCCATTTTTTATATTGGCTACTCCCTATTTCGCTATTTTTGATAACCGTCAGCACTTTGAGGTAATTTTTATAGTACGGATTTGGTGCTAATTTTTGCAATTGCAAAGCATTACACGTACTTATAATAGTAGCGATTTCGTCAGGCGTAAAAAACTCCGCTTTGTATAATTTTTTAAATTTATCCATGATGTCCTCCATATCTTTGGTCTTAGATTGGGTCATCATTTCTTCCATTTCTTTCAAAAACTGGTTGCGCTCTTCCGAAAACTTTTCAACTCTTTGCGCAAAAATCGTTTGTGTGACTGCATAAATGCAAAATGTAAATAGGAGTATTTTTTTCATTGTAAAAATGATTGTTAAATTTGAAGTGCAAATATACAAGAAAAATAATTGTGTTTGGGATTCTTTAAAAACAAAATTTTCAAATGGGTATTTTCGTTTACTTATTTTCCAACAAAATACTATCTTTGTATTTCAATTATTAAAAACAAAACATCATGCAAAACATCATATATCAACTAACGCACGTCGAGCAATTTGTTCGTTACGGAACAGAACATTTAACGTGGCTTGCTTTCACAGTTTTATATATTTTCTTTTGGATTTGGCTTGGCAAAAAACAAGTGAGCAATGCTGGTCAGCAAGGCATCGCTTATATTTTCAGTTTCATATCTGTAACTACTTGGTTACTAATGACTTATATCCATATTTATCACGACCCTATGTATCAGTTGCCCTGCGAAAAATACCCTGACGGTTACTCTCCGATGACGGTTTATCCTTTACATTTGTGTTATATGCTCAATTTGTTGCTGCCTGTGATGCACCTTTTCAGAAGCCATCGTTTGTTTGATACGTGGTATCCTTGGGTAATGGCGGCTTGTTTACAAGCACTTTTTACGGCAGATTTGGACGAAGCATTTCCACATTATTATGATTTACGCTATTTTATAGTTCACATAACGCTTGTTTTACACGTTTTGTATGCCGCAATGGTCTATAAATTTCGCCCAGATTATTGGACACCCGTTCGCTCACTCCTTATAGGTACAAGTTATTTTTTAGCTTTACATTTCGTAAACATCAAAATGAAAACCAACTTTATGTACACCGAGCAAACACCGCCAGGTACAGTTCTGGAACTTTTGCAACCAAATTGGTTTTGGAAAGCAGAAGGTATATTGATTATTCTTTTTTACATCGTTTGCGCTCCTTTTTATTTTAAGCAAAAAGAAAAAAATAACGCTTGAAAAATCTAACACTCGCTATCCAAATTCATCAATTGTTGCGTTATGGAGGACTGATAATTGTTGGCATTATTCTCACAAAAAGTGGTGTCGAATTGGCTGTAATAGGTCAGCTCGAAGGCTTGCAATACATAGGTGCAACCCTTAGTGTTTTTTGGATAAACGGATTTATACAAGGCGCACTACCCTATTATCCTTCGCTCACTGATAAAGAAAAAATAAACTTTTTAAGAAGTATTTATTTTATTTATTTAATATGTAGTGTATTGATATTCATACTATTATTTTTATTTTCATCTTCAATAAGTTTATTTTTTACACATAAATCACTACCCTATTTCTATCTATTTGCCACTTATTTATTGCTCTACTTACCGAGCAATTTGTTAGAATATTTTTACCTTTTGAAAGAAAAAAGTAACGCTGTATTTTGGAGTAGTAGCCTAACTTTTTTGGCTTTGTGTAGCTCTTGTTTTGTGGTTATTTTCACAAAAAACATACTCGAAAATCTGCTTTTTTCATGGCTAATTATTGCTATTTTCAGACATATTTTTCTTCTTTTTGAACTGAGAAGTAATATAAGTTTTAGCTTTGATGAAAAACTAATTTCTAATTATATATTGCTTTGTTTGCCGCTTTTAGCTTACGCTTTTGTTGGTCAATATGCTGTAAATTTTGATGCTTGGCTCGTCAATTTTTACTACAAAGGCGATGCAGAAAAGTTTGCTATTTTTAGATATGGCTCACGAGAGTTGCCTATTTTTTTAGCTTTGGCAACAGGTCTTAGTAACAGTATGACTTTAAAAATTGCTTCAGAAGGCACAGAAATATTTACTATTTTAAAAGAAAAAACATTGCGACTAATGCACCTTTGTTTTCCTTTTGCGATGCTACTTTTAGCCACTTCAAATTACTGGTTTTGTTTGGTTTTTAGTAAAAGCTTTGAACAATCTATTGTTATTTTTGACATATTTATACTACTCGTAATCAGTCGTTTATTATTTCCACAAACGATTTTGTTGGCAAAAAAAGAAAGTACAAGTATTTTTGTCATTTCTATTATTGAGCTTTTTTTCAATATGATTTTGAGCGTTTTTTTAATTCAAAATTATGAGTTAGCAGGTGTTGCACTTGCTACTTTCACAGCTTTTTTATTAGAAAAAATACTACTGGCTTTTTGGCTTTGGAAAAAATACAATATCCGTTTTGGAGATTACACGCCTGTGAAATGGTGGATTTTTTACAGCATATTAATCGTTGGAATTTTTATTTTTAAATATTGTTTCTAAATAAAATTCTTAGTGTAGCGAATCCGTTGTTACTTATTTAGCCCATTTTTTTAGACTAAAATGTATCGTACCTACGGCACTCAAAACTGTTTTTGCTATCTAACGGTGGGTTAGAACCCACCGCTACCAAAAATTCCGAACCTACGGCTCTCAATACACAGTACACAATTAACCGATTTTAAAAAATAACAACGGACTTGCTACTATAAGATAAAATTTATATCTTTGTTGAAGATAATACTTAACTTAATACAAGCTATGAAACACTTTCTAATTTTTACTTTTTTAATCCTACAAATAGTCGTTTTGGCACAAAAACCGTTTAGTGTAGCACTCAAAATAAATCCTTACACGATGCTGACGGGTCGTTATGGCGCAAATGTCGAAATTCCTTTGTCAAAAGATTTTTCAATGACACTCGAAGGTCGCTATCTGACCAAAGACTGGAACGCTGCTGGTGGCGAAGTTTTTAATTCACTAAAAAAGTCAAAAGGGATAAATGCCATCGCTGGCTTGCGTTGTTATGTTCCAATTGAGAAAAAATACCGTTGGTATGTATCCGCAGAATACCGTTATCGCAAGGCAAAATTCGATGTTTCGAATTCTACAAAAGAGTTTAATGAAGGCAATATCATTACAGGAATACAACTTTTACCTGCAAAAACAAACTTTACAATAGATTTTGGAATGGGTACTGGAATAACAAGTAGTAAACGAATAGATGCTGTAAACAACACTGTTTACAAACGTAATCATGGTGTTATAAGAATTGATATTTTGCTTGGTTACAGATTTTAAAATATGTAAATACTTCATTTCAAATATTTTATACATTTTATAAAAAATAATTACCTTATTATGAACCACCTCATTGCGCCTTCGATTTTGGCGGCAGATTTCACAAAATTAGGAAACGAACTCCAAATTATCAACGAAAGTAACGCTGATTGGCTGCACGTAGATATTATGGACGGACGTTTCGTTCCTAATATTTCTTTTGGACAATTTATCGTAGAATTTATCAAAAAAGAATCTACCAAACCGCTTGATGTTCACTTGATGATACTCGAACCTGAAAAATACATTGAGGAATTTCGTAAAGCTGGCGCTGACATTATCACGGTACATTATGAAGCCTGTCCGCACTTGCATCGTACGTTGCAACAAATAAAAGCAAGTGGCGCAAAAGCTGGAATTGCTCTAAATCCACATACGCCCGTTTCGGTGCTTGAAGATATTATTGACGATGCAGATTTGGTTTGTTTGATGAGTGTAAATCCAGGTTTTGGAGGTCAAAAATTCATTACACAAACCTTAGAAAAAACCCGAAAACTCAAAAAAATGATTAGCGAAAATCATTCTACGACTTTGATAGAAATCGATGGCGGAGTTGGTTTACAAAATTATCAAGCACTTTTGAAAGCTGGTGCTGATGTTTTAGTCGCTGGAAATAGCGTTTTTAAAG
>JANMGN010000738.1:0-10112 GCA_031374645.1 Chitinophagales bacterium
GAGCTTACAATTAAATTAGAAAGTGAAATATCTAAAGGAGAAATATACAAAGAACTTCATGATAATTCAAGACATATTGTTGATAAAATGGCAACACAACCAAAGAATAATAATGTCAACAATATTCTAAATAATATTCCAACTCTTAATATAAATTCAGAAAAACTATCAGAAGCTGCATCTTCGGATTTTAGTAAAGATCTTTTTCTTCAAGGACAAGCTGGTGTTGCTAAATTTTTCATGAATTATATTAAAGAATCTAATAATGGAGCTATTCCTTTTGTTGTGTCTGATAAATCAAGAGAAAATAAGCTTACTTGAGTCCCGAAAAGCTGTCGCATCTCCTCCGCTCGCATCTTTCCTTCGTCAAAGGCCAATCCAATTTCCGTGAGTTCTGGAAGACTTCCCACCCGAATGAGCCTGCGCCTTACGAAATGGAAAAGTAGGGGCAAACGCCCTTCATTGCGTTTAACCCAAAAAAAGCAAAGTTCAGATTCTTCCATTTCAGCTAATATGGTAACGCCCTCTTCTCGAAGCGCAATCAATAATTCATTCAAATTTTCTACCTGATAGTTTACCATAAAAGACTTTTCGCTTGGCGCAAAATACGTGGTATCTTTTGCAAACGGATTCCAAGCAGTTTGGGTTTTTACGGCAGGATTGTCAGGACGAAGCCAATCAAAAGTGGCGCCCCATTTTTCGCTTTCGATACCCAAATGCTTTGCGTACCAATCTCTTGTGGCTTTGGCATCTTCTGTTTTGAAAAAAACACCACCTATGCCAATTACTCTTTTTTTCATATTTTGATTTTTTTTTGATTAAAAAATTAAAAAGCGATGACAGCCAAGCTCCTATCGTCGCATGGCAGCCATCTTATTACTATATCGCTGGCGTTGCTATTTTTATTCTGTATCAAAAACGCCATACGTGACTGCTTTTTCCAGAAGTTGCCCCAATTTAAAAACGTCCTCAAAAGAATTATACAAGGGAACGGGCGCAAAACGAATAACATTTGGCTCTCGCCAATCGCAAATTACACCGTTTTTTGCTAAATAATCGTAGAGTTCACGACCTTTTTCGCCTGTCAAAACAGAAATTTGACAACCTCTTTCATCGCTATTCTGGGGCGTAATAATATCAAAATAAGGATATTTTTTATTTATACTTTCCAAAATTTCATAAAAATAAGTGGTCAATGCGATACTTTTTTCACGTAATTTTTCCATACCTATTTCGTGAAAAATATCCAAACTTGCTTTGTGTGCTGCAAAACTAAAAATTTGAGCGTTACTCGTTTGCCAACCTGCTGCGCCTTGCATCGGGACAAAACCTTTTTTCATAAGGAAGCGTTCTTTTTCGTCGTGACCCCACCAACCTGCAAAACGAGGCAAATCAGGACTAGAAGCGTGACGTTCGTGAACGAAAACGCCACTTGGTCCGCCTGGTCCAGAGTTGAGGTATTTATAGCTGCACCAGACTGCAAAATCTACATTCCAGTCGTGCAATTGTAGAGGAAGATTACCAGCAGTATGCGCCAAATCGAAACCAACTTTTGCACCAGCAGCGTGTCCAGCTTTTGTAATTGCTTGAATATCAAAGAATTGTCCTGTGTAATAATTTACGCCAGCGAACATTACTAAGGCGAGGCTATCTTTGTTTTCAAAAATAACTTTTTCAATATCGCTCGTGCGCAAGGTCTTCTCTCCTACTCTTGGGTGGATTTCGATGATTGCTTCTTCGGGCAAAAAACCATGAAAACGGACTTGTGTTTCCATCGCATATTGGTCAGAAGGAAATGCTCCGCCTTCCATAATTATTTTGAAACGAATAGCCGTAGGTTGATAAAAAGAAACCATCATTAGGTGCAAATTGGTGGTTAAAGTATTCATAACGACTACTTCTTCGGGCAACGCACCAACGAGTGCTGCGGATTGTTCGGCTAAAAATTTGTGGTAGTGCATCCAAGGTAAATCGCCCATAAAATGCCCTTCGACACCATATTTTGACCATTGTTCGAGTTCGCTCAATAAGGCTTTTTTGACACTTTTAGGCTGTAAGCCTAAGGAATTTCCACAAAAATAGAGTACATTTTTGCCTTCGTGTTGTGGAAAATGGAATTGCTGACGGTATTTTTTCAACACGTCGTTTTTATCTTGCTGACGGGCAAAGGAAAGTGAATTTTGCATAGTATTTTACCTAATTGCTTAAAGTATGGTAATCTTTCAGCGAAGTTAGACATTTTTTTCTACACAGAAGTAAAATTTAAGCAAAAAAATAAGGCACCAGTAAATTTATTACCGGCACCTTATATAACCCCAAAAAACCAAATGAAAACATTCTTGAAAATGTCTTTATATATAAAAACAAATTATAGTCTTGTTAATTAACTCACAAATAGTTGAGCTAAAATAACCGATTTTTTTTTTAAAGAAGTCGTTTTAAAAACAACAACGCAATTCCCTTGTAGTCAATTGCTTATGTTCTTTTTGCAACAACAAAAAAATGTCGATTACTTTTATACACCTACATATAAAACAGCAACTTTTAAAAAAAGTTTAATGTTTTATGAAAAAAAGTAGTGTAAACTAATTTTTTATTCGGTCACAAAGATACACTTATTAATGTCACAATTCCAAATATTATTATATATTTTTTTCCAGATGTATAAAAAAAAATAATAATAAATAACATAAATATTACATAAGATTAATTGTAACGACGCTTATAAAACCAAGAATTATCGTTCAAAGTGAAGCCAACAGTCGTTTTAAAGTAACTTTGCTCCAAAATACTTGTACCCAAAGTGCCTACTTCCAGAGTCACATTTACGAAAGATACTTGCTGACGAGGCATGACCAAAGGTAAGCCAAAACCAATCGAAGCACTTTTTCCTTTGAGCTGCTCTGTTTTGACTACTCGTGGATCAGTCCACAAATTTACACCCAAACGATAACGCACTCTATTGAAATATTTATTGTAAGAGTTTGCATCAGGCGTATATTCCAAACCTGCTCCCAAGCGATAAGTATTAGCCAAAGTTTCTTTTTGTGCATCGTTTGTGTATTTACCCCAAGCACTTGCTGTATAGTTGATACCTAATCTCAATTTTGCATTTTTTTGGTACGTGATACCAACACTCAATTCGGCAGGAAGTGTTCCTTTGCCTTTTACGCCATTGCTACGCTCTTGAAAAACAGTATCTAAAACACCACTATTGTACTTGAAATTTTGGCGTACAAAAAATAAATCAGACGTTGTATTGAAACGTGTAGCCGTATTTCCGTAAATACCTACGATTATTTTTTCATCAGAAGGCTCTATTTTGCCTGTCATGTTATTTTTTTTCTTGAAATCATGGGTGTATTGTGCGCCCAAATTCCAGATAAAACCACGATAAATGATTTTACCAGCAGCATTTGTGGAGTAATTATTCGTCAAATCATCAAATAATATTTCACGTTCGCTTCTTACTCTTCCTAACAAATAACCCAAATTCAGTCCAAATGACCAGTTTTTGTAGCCTACGCTGCTACCCCAATATAGCTTGTAACTACTGCCTGTACCTCTATAATTGTATGTTTGTTTTCCTGTAGCATCGTTTATTTTAGTCGCTTGCGTATTGTAGCCTATATTTGTGAACGGCACAAGCCCAAGGTGCATACCGTATCTGTAGTCTGACTTTTTACGCTTGTCAAATATCTCATTTACTTGATTTTTTAAAGGAAAACCAAGTGCTAAATAACCGATGCCTCCGTTGCGTGCTTTTTCAGAACGTACCTTCTCTGTGAGCGTCGTAAATTTTGCATTTAAGCCAATTTCGTAAGCGGTAGAAATCAAGTTACAAGAAGCCGCAGGATTAGAAACATTTAGATTATAAGGGTCTTGAAAACTTGCAGAAAGATTTCCCATCGCAGCGTTTGCAGCGAAATTTGGGTTGAGCAAATCGCCAAGTCCGAAACGAGAGTAGGGAGAATTGTCCGAAGGTGGTGCTTCTGTCTGTGCAGAAATCGCCACACTATATAAAAATAAAACCAAGAGAATACTTTTCTTCATTGCCGATTTTTTTTGTAAAAAACTGTTAATCAATTTTTTACATATTGTTTTTGTTTAAAATTAAAATTTAAAATAGCGTTTAATCCTATGAGGACTAAATTTGAATCTGCAAATATCTGATTTTTTAATCGCTTTACAAAGAAATCTGCATTTCCTCCTGTTAAAAGTGTACATATTTTTCCGAAACGTTGTACGTAGGCATCTATAAAACCTTGCATTTCGTACAATGCACCGAGCTGTGCGCCCGATTGAAGAGCTGTTTTTGTATCATTTCCGACCAAAGAAATATCGTTTTTTTCTAATTCGACGAGTGGCAATTTTGCGGTCAAAGTGTGCATTGCTTCGAGGCGCATTTTAAGACCAGGCGTGATATTTCCGCCTAAAAATTCGCCTTTTTCGTTGATAAAATTATAAGTCGTGCAAGTACCACAATCTATAACTAAGCAATTTTTTTCAGAAAAAAAATAATGTGCAGCGACTGCACTCGCCAAACGGTCTTTGCCCAACGTTTCTGGCGTATTATAAGCATTTATAATTGGTATAGGCGTTTGGTGTGAAAGTAAAATAAAGTTTTCTTTTGCTTGTAAAAAATCCAATAATGGTTTTTCCACTACGCCCGAAGCTGAAAGTATGCTATTTTCGATTTTATTTTTTTGAAAAAAAAGCGTGATATATTCTAAGGTAAACTCTTCTTCTAAAATAGTATTTTTTTCTATTAAATCAAAACCTTCAAAAATGGCTAATTTTGCACGTGTATTTCCAATATCTATGATTAGGTTCATTTTTTTTTTGAAATTTTATATTTTTTTAGCATTAAGTAAAGTGTAAAAAATTACCGATATTTTGGATTACATCAAACAGATGACAAATCTGTAATTTTTTACTTAGTCGTTTCAATACTCAAATCACGAAGTTTTGTAGCAAATTTTGCGGTCAAAGCAACTACCAAAATCGTCATGCAACCACCAAAAGCGACAGAGGGAACTAAGCCCATAAACCTTGATGCTACGCCCGATTCAAATGCGCCTAACTCGTTAGATGAGCCAATAAAAATCCCATTGACAGCCGAAACTCGTCCACGCATTTCGTTTGGTGTATAAAGTTGGACAATTGTACCTCTGATAACCATACTTACATCATCGAAAAGACCTGTGAGTGCCAATGCAAAGAGGGACAAATAAAAATTGGTGGAAAAAGCAAATAAAATAGTCGCCAAACCAAAACCTAACACCGACCACAATAATTTTCGTCCAGCGTTGTGCATAGGAGGATTTTGGGTCAAATAAATGCCCATGATAATTGCGCCTACGGCAGGTGCAGCTCGGAGAAAACCAAGCCCTTCTGGTCCTTGATTTAAGATTTTGTCTGCAAAACCTGGCAGCATCGCTACTGCACCACCAAACAAAACGGCGAACATATCTAATGCCAAAGCTCCAAGAAGAATTTGATTGTTGAAAACGAATTTTAGACCTACACTGAGGCTCGTTAGGATAGGTTCTTTTCTATTTCGTTCGGTCATTTTTTGCTTAGGAACAGTCAAAAAAACTAAGAAACTAAGTAAAACCAGTATCATAATAGTAACATAAGCTGTACCTATTCCAGCCCAGCCGTACAGCAATCCTCCGACTGCAGGACCTCCGACTGAGCCAATATGCCACGTAATCGTGAGCCAATTTGAGCTATATGGGTACAATTCTTCGGGAACGAGTTGCGCTGCAAATGCAGATAAGGCAGGACTTAAAAAGCCACGTATCGCTCCTATCACAAAATTAACGGCATAAATGAGCGAAATCCCGAAGGTTGCGAAAAGGAAACTTAGTTTGGTAGAAAGCAGCAACAAAAAAAGGACGCAAAAAACATAAGTGAATATAGAAGTAGCGATTATTTTTTTCCTGTCTAAAATATCCGCCAAATAGCCACTAAAAAAAGTAACGATAACGAAAGGTATAAATTCTACCAATCCTATCAAACCGACCTTAAAATTATCTTGCGTGAGTTCATATACTTGATAAAAAATGACTGTTCCGAGCATATTCACAGCGAATGTCATGAATAGTCTGGATATAAAATAATTACGAAAAGGAATTATTTGTAAGACTTGGTGCGATGGATTTTGGCTCAATTTTAAAATGGATTGGTTTGAAAATAAATAGGCGTATCGGAAATAATTGACATTTTTGTCGTTGTAAAAGTAACATAATAAACTGACTAAAAGAAAGTCTATTGTGTTGCTTTCAACAACTTCCTTAAAAAAAATGTCGGTTATTTTAGCCAAACTACTTGTTGGTACAAAACTATACTTTTTATTTGATTTTTCAAAATAAAATAAAAAATCCAGCACGTTTTTACTCGTGCTGGATTTTTGGATTTGCTTGATATTGTTTACTTAAGGCTCTATTTTGTGTCTTTTGACCACGCATTATCTACCACAAATATACACCTTTTTTATCGGAATTTTCAAAAAACACGAAAAAAATCTATTTTGCTTATATGGATTTTATGTCCTGAAAGTAACCTATTTTAAATCCTTTCAGAAGGAAAGGACTTTTTGAGTTTCGTATTGCAGTAGTTTCGTACTTTTTTCGCCTTGCTTGGTGTTCTCATGAAAATCTGCCCTACCGCCTTGCGTGGTGTTTTTACCTCGCAACAACAAGTTATTTCCTACTGCAAATATATAAAGCCCCATCTAAATCTTCCCCAAAAAGGGAAGACTTTTTGATTTTTGTTTTACAAAGATAGTCGTTTTTTGTTTTGCCTGCTTATTTTTTCCTTCTTTTCAAAAAACAAACCGCTGTGTTTTTTAGGTACAACGGTTTGTGGTAGTTTTGTGGTTTGTTGTTGCGTGGTGTATAACACCGATGTAGTGCGAAAGAGTACTGTTTTGATTGGGAAGACCAAGCAAGGGGAAGTTCTTTCATTATACTATCTACTAATAGGTATTGTGGGAACGCATTCGTCTATTTCTTTGCCATTTTTATCAAATAACTTATAAACTCTTTCAATTTCTGATAGTAACATTTCCTCTAAGCTATTCCAACTAATTAGTGATGTAGCATCCTCTCTTGTACAGAAGTGAACAGTATTTGTTTCTTTATCAATATAAAGATGAGAGCCATCCCAGTTATATCCACCGATAAAAAAAAAACTATCCTTAGAGTTAGCTGGTCGTTCAAATACATTAGGAGTAATAATAGAATAGGGTTGCCTACTAGCTTCTATTGACCGACCAGTTTCTTTTCTTAGTCCATATAGACTGATAGTAGATAATAAAACATTCAACCCATTACTACATTGTGTTAAAAATATTCTATAATCTGGTGGTAAACTAGAATTTATTTGTAATTCTAAATTATCGCATTCTTCAACTGTCAAAGCAGGGTATATTTTGTTTAGCCAAGCATTTTTACCAATAAAATCAACTTTTCCAATTAAAGTACTTTTATTGATAGTATGCTCAATACCTAAATCTTTATACCTATATAATAAAAATAATAACTTTTCTATTTGTTTCATATTTAATTTTTTCTATTTAACAGTGGACCAGTTGTTTTATTCCTAAAATTATTATTATGTCGTTGCAAATGTTCCTTTTGCTTGACAAATTCTATATTATTAGGATCACCAGCCAACTCAGGATAATCTTTAACATTATTAATATGATGACCTTTATAGTCTGATACTTTTCCTTTTGTTTGCAACTCTTTCAACTCTTGCCTAGTCCAGTTTCTTGTCCCATCTGCCCCACTTTCAACTAGTTCTTTTTCTTCTTTCCATGCCTTCCTAACCGCAGATCTTCTTAATGTACTAATACTGACCTCTGCCGCTTCTTTCCCACTTTTCCTAATCAAAAACCCAAGAGCAGCCATAGAAACTGTAAAGCCACCTTTTTCTATTGCAGTAAATGGATCATCAACTGATTCAAGTGCTTGTGATTTTCCAAAGCCACCAGATGTATAGCCTATGCCTCGCTCATAATTTTTAAAAGTATTTGAACTATTACCGAAGTCTATTACATTATGATAAGAAGTACCCATGTTGTATCTCTTATCAACTGTTGGGTAGTCTATGTTGTAACTTCTTACAACATCATAATTATCACCTCCTTCATTGTTTACATGTCGTTCTCCTACTAATTTTCCTTGTGAATAGTAACGCTCATAACCGTTATCCACCTGCATTCCATCAGGGTCTATAAACCTAATCGGATTATTCACACCATAATTATACGGTGACCAGCGGCGGTATTGCTCTGCCAAAGGGTCAGGAGCTAGCCATCTACCGAGTGCCGCATCATACCACCTTGCGCCATAATCGGAAAGGTTTAAGCCAAAATCTTCGTTTAGTTCTTTACCATTGTATTGGTACTTATTCGGTATATTCGTACTTCCCCAAGGATAATTGTCAAATGCAGCACCGAAAGCATAGTAGTGGCTTTCTTGTATGATGTCATTTTTGTTTATCAGCCCATTGTTGTCTGCATCAGTAAAAAATACTCGGGTGTTGCCCAAGTGATCTTTCGCCTTGCTTGGTGTTCTCATGAAAATCTGCCTTACCGCCTTGCGTGGTGTTTTCACCTCGCAACAACAAGGCGGTTTCTGTTGCAAACATATAAAGCCCCATCTAAATCTTCCCAAAAGGAGAAGATTTTTTGCTTTTCGTTTTACAAAGATAGTCGTTTTTTGTTTTAACTGCTTGTTTTTTTTCTTTTCAAAAAACAAAACGCTGTGTTTTTAGGTACAGCGGTTTGTGGTAGTTTTGTGCATTGTGGCTGCTTAGGGAACACCGAAACAGGACGATATAGTACTGGTTTAATGAGAAATACCAAGCAAGACGAAATCACATCCTACCTGTGCCGCACAAGGCGGTATAAGTGTATTGGTTTTTGTTTTCAACTTTGACAGACTATGCGCCAGTAGGATTACTCTCCAAAGTATAAAACTTGATTTATTTCCCAGTAAAATTGCATATCAAATAGTTCTAAATTATCTAAATTTTCTTTTCCATTTAAGAATAGAGGAACTTTAAACCCTACGCATTCGTTTATTTTTAGTAATTTATCATTTTTAGAATACCAATCATTAAATTCATCTTCTAATAATGTATCAAACTTATTTTCAACCAATATTTCATTGTGAAAATTAATAATATTTGTTTTTAATTCAAATACTTCAAATGCAGCACAGTCAAACATGAATAATAGATTGTCATCGTTATTACTTATTGCATACTGTCTTCCACTCCAATCAAAACCAAAACAATTGAATTGATTTTTATATTCTGGAAAACTTTTAATTACAATATCATTCCACATAGAATAAGTGTCTAAAGAGTGAAATCTATATAAGCCATTATCATAACTATTACTACCATAGGATTTTAAAATTCCAATAAATTGATTGTCTTTATTGTTATCTATTGTCATTTTTTCTTGGAAATAATTAGATAAATTAAAATGCAGGTCAAATTTTTTTAAAACCATCTTAAATTTTTTTAGTTGAAAATGAGTAAATTTTATTCAAAACTTACTTTATTAATTTTAGTTCCATGTGGAAGATTTTTTGTTGCGTTATTTATCTGCTTACCAGCACTTCTATTAACACTCTTATCTAATCCCCAAAGGTTGCTAGCTTTATCCCTTCCTCCAAGTTGTAAATCAATTAGATGGTCGGCATCTGTATTTGAGCCTAATTTTTGCCCTGAACTTTTTTCAAACACGCTCCGTTGATTTCCTTTTCGAACTATATTTTTATTTACGTAGGTATCAGCTTCAGTTAGAGCACTTGCTTTAAAATCGGCTGCTGCTTTTTGGGCAGGAGTCCATTTTGACATATACTTGAGCGTTAAATCTGCACTTTCCTCCGCTACTTCTTTCCCACTTTTCCTAATCAAAAACCCAAGAGCAGCCATAGAAACTGTAAGGCCACCTTTTTCTATTGCAGTAAAAGGGTCATCAACTGATTCAAGTGCTTGTGATTTTCCAAAGCCACCAGATGTATAGCCTATGCCTCGCTCATAATTTTTAAAAGTATTTGAACTATTACCGAAGTCTATTACATTAT